>DASTDT010000166.1:0-6903 GCA_035710225.1 Sphingomicrobium sp. | reverse complement strand
ATCGCCAACATCTGCCGCTGCGGCATCGGGCCGCGCGTGCTCAAGGCCATCAGGCACGCCGCGCGCGGCTCGACGCCGTTAAGCAACGGCTCATCCGACTCGGAGCAATCTCCCGCTCAGTAAAGCAACATGTTTTCTTGCGGAGCCCGGTCATGCGTAGCCTAGCAATTTTCCTTCTATTCGCCGGGGCGAGCGTCCCGGCCCTGTCCCAGGATCGCGATCGCTCCGGCGACGAGCGGCCGATGCGCGCCGAGCGTTCCGATCGTGCCGACCGCCCGAATCGCGCCGAGCGCATGGAAGCGCGCTCGCAAGCCCGCGAAGCGGCTCGCGAGCAGCGCGCGACGCGGGTCGAGCGCCAGTCGGCCGCACAACAGTCGGTCGCACAACAGTCTGTCTCACAACAATCGGTCGAGACCAACGCGGAAGCGGGCGTTTCAGAGCGGCGGCCGTCCGCCTTCGGGCGCCAGCGCCAGGGCTACGACATCGCCCCGCGCCAGCGCGAGGTTCGGACCATCCCCAATGTCTCGCCGGCACCGGTCGTAACCGAGCGTTCGCGCGACGGCGTGACGACGCAGCACCGCAGCCGCGACGGCCGGCGGTGGAGCGGCGATCATCGCCGTTGGGATCGGGATAGCTGGCGTCACGACCGCCGCTACGACTGGCGGCGGTATCGCGACCGCAATCGCAGCATCTTCCGGCTCGGGATCTACCTCGACCCGTTCGGCTGGGGCTACAACCGCTGGGGCATCGGTTCGCGGCTGTACCCGAACTATTACCGGTCGAGCTACTGGATCAACGATCCGTGGATGTACCGACTGCCGCACGCCTACCCGCCGTATCGCTGGGTGCGCTATCACAACGACGCGCTTCTGGTGGACACGTGGAGCGGCGAGGTGGTCGACGTCATCTACAATTTCTTCTGGTAGAAAAACCGCCGCCGTTGGTGGAAATCGAGGGGCGTCCCGGCTTGCCGGGGCGCCCCGACTGTTATAGGCAGCTAAAACACTTCTTCAGGGGGAATTTCCGATGAACCGCCGCCGTTTCTCGACGCTCGCACTGCTTGCAGCGACGAGCCTCACCGCCGCCTGCGCGCAGACCACCACCGCGCCGATCGTCACCCCGGTTGCCATCGCCGAACCGTCGCCGCCCGCCACGATGAGCCAGCAGGCGGCGCACGACGCGCTGTTCGCGCTGTTCAAGCAGAGCGACGAGGACAATCTCAAGCGCAACCCGCTGAGCGCACTGTCGCGCGGCGACCTGCGCTACGCCGACCAGCTCGGCAATTACCTCACGCCCGAATATAATGCGGCCGAGATCGCCGCCGCCAAGAACGAGCTCGCGGCGCTTCGGGCGATCCCGCGCGACGTGCTCTCGCCGACCGACCGAATCGCCTACGATGTGTTCGAATATGGCAACGTGCAGACGCTGAAGGGCTTCACGCCGGAGCTGCTGGCGCTGACCGAGGTGCGGCCGGTCAACCATTTCAGCGGTTTCCACACCTTCTACCCGACCTTCGCCAGCGGCAAGAGCGCGGCACCGTTCAAGACCGTCCTCGACTATGAGAACAATCTGAAGCGGCACCGCCAATATGCGGTGCTGACCGACCGCGCGATCGGCAAGTTCCGCGAGGGCCTGGCGAGCGGCGTGCTCGAGACCAAGCTGACCATCAGGAACGTCATCGAGCAGCTCGACACGCAGCTGAAGCAGCCGGTCGAGCAATCGCCCTTCTACGGGCCGATCGGCATGTTTCCGGAGACGGTCAGCGCCGCCGACCGGGCGCGGCTGACAGCCGAGTACAAGGACGTGATCGGCAATGTCGTCTACCCCGCGCACAAGCGCCTTCGCGACTTCCTTGCCAACGAATATCTCCCCCGCGCCCGCGACCAGGTCGGCCTGTCGCAGATGAAGGGGGGAGCGACACTCTATCAGTACATGATTGAGCAGACGACGACCCTGCCGATGACCGCCGACCAGCTCCACACGCTGGGTCTGAACGAAGTCGCGCGGATCCGCGGCGAGATGGAAAAGGTCAAGGCGGAAGTCGGCTTCAAGGGCACGCTTCAGCAGTTCTTCGACCACCTGCGCACCGACCCCAAGTTCAAGCCGAAGAGCCGCGAGTGGCTCACGGAAGAATATTACCGCATCGGCAAGGCGGTCGACGCCAAGATCCCGGAATATTTCACGCTGGTGCCGAAGACCAAGCTGGAAATCCGGCCCTACGAGCCGTTTCGCGAGAAGTTCGAGGCCGGCGGCTCCTATCAGCAGGGCACGCCGGACGGATCGCGGCCGGGCATCTTCTACTTCAACGCCTATGACCTGCCGAGCCGGACGACGCCCGGAATGACGACGCTCTACCTTCACGAAGGCGCGCCGGGGCATCATTTCCAGATCAGCCTGGCGCAGGAAAACGAGGCGCTTCCGGCCTTCATGCGCTTCGGCGGCAACACCGCTTATGTGGAAGGCTGGGCGCTCTACGCGGAAACGCTGGGCTACGAGATGGGCTTCTTCAAGGACCCCTATCAGCGCCAGGGCACGCTCGACGACGAAATGCTTCGCGCGATGCGGCTGGTGGTCGACACCGGTCTTCACTCCAAGGGTTGGACCCGCGAGCAGGCGATCGAATATATGCTCAGCAACTCGGGCATGGGACGGACGGATGCGACGGCCGAGGTCGAGCGCTACATTGCCATCCCGAGCCAGGCCCTGGCCTACAAGGTCGGTGCGCTGACCATCCAGCGGCTGCGCAAGAAGGCCAGCGAGCGATTGGGCGCCAGGTTCGACCTGCGCGAATTCCACGCCATCGTGCTCGACACCGGCAGCCTGCCGCTGCCGATCCTCGAGAAGAAGGTCGACGACTGGATCGCAAGCAAGGGCTGACGCCCGGGCGGGAAAGGCTAGGGCTTCATTCGCAGCGCATCGTCGGCCGGTAGACCTGCATGGCGTTGGTGCCGCTATTGCCGCCGAGCGTGATTCCGCCGCCCGGCAGGAAAATCCGTCCGCCGATCACCGCGCTGCCCTTGAGTCCGTGGACGGCGATCGGCAGGTCCGGAAGCCTGGTCCAGCGATCGGCGCGAGGATCGTAGCCGTAGGTGTTGGGAGTGAGGCCGAGAACATGGCCTCGCTCGCCCTCGCCGCCGAACACGAACATGCAGCCGGCAAGAGCAGCGCCGGTAATCCCGCCCCTCGGCGCCGGGAGCGGCGCACCCTTGGTCCAGCGGCGAGTCTTGGGATCGTAAATCTCGACCACGTCGACTCGCTCGGCCATCGCGCCCGGGCCGGTACGGCCGCCGGCGACGATGATCTTCCCGTTCAATGCGACCATCGCCAGGTGGTTGCGCTGGCTCGGCAAGTCCGGAAGCTTTTCCCATTTGTCGGTCGCCGGGTCGTAGACTTCGAAGGCGGAGCCGCCCGGCGGGCGGCCGCCGGCGACGTAGATCTTGCCGTCGATCACCGCCTTGCCGCCGCCGCCGCGCGCGGTCGGCATCGGCGCGCGCTGGGTCCAGCCGCCAACCGCGGGATCGTGCATCCAGACGCTCGCCACGAACTTCTCCGGCTTTCCAGTGCTGGCGCCGTCGATCTCGCCGCCGAGCAGGTAGATCTTGCCGCCGACCGCCGCGACATGGGTGTGATGTATCGGCTGGGGCAGGGTCGGGCCGAGAGACCAGCGACTGGTGGCCGGATCGTAGATCTGGACGAGGTTGGAGGGCAGCCGGCCGGGCGGATAGCCGCCCAGCACCCAGATCTTCCCATCGAATAGCGCGACTGCATGCTCCGAGCGGGGAAGGGGCATCGCAGCGCCCATGCTCCACCCATCGAACTCCGGGAAGCCGCCCACCGGGGGGCCCTGGCTCACCCGATCGTTCCAGGTTTCGCGAAGCTCATCGGCTTCGACGGGGGTGGATTTGTTGGGCGGCGGCGGCGGGGCCGCGCCCGCTGGACCTTGTTGCGCGCTGCCGGCCGCCGCGAGCAGCAGCGCCGCCGCGACACCGAGCGTCGGAAGGGCGGCGAGGCCGCGGATTCCAGGCCGGTCGTCGATCGTCATGACCTCATCCTCGCTGGTTGCGACACCATCCTGCGCGGGACGGCAGACTTGGAAACGCCGGTTCGACGAATAGCAGGCTGGAATCGCCGGATGATGGCCCTTGCCGAGCGCCGCCATGCGCGCCGCGGCCCTGGCGCCCGCGGAGTCTGTGGCACAAGCGAATTGCGATGGCCGCTCACCGCCTTCAGCAGCTTTGAGGGGGCGTTATGACCGTTCGCTGGCCAGCGCCTCGGCGATCAGCCGGCGCGTATTGGCGACGCCGTAAAGGGCGATGAAGCTGCCCATGCGCGGTCCCTGGGGCGAACCGAGAAGGGTTTCGTAAAGCGCCTGGAACCAGTGGCGCAGGCTTTCGAACGGGTGGCGCTTGCCGATCTCGAACACGGCGTTCTGGATGCTGTCGGCTTCGGCATTCTCGGGCATCGCCGCGAGTGCGGTGTCGAGTTCGGAGAGCGCGGCGATTTCATGGCCGACCGGGGCTCGGCGCTTCAAGTTGGGGGCGACGAAATCGCGGGCATAGTTGATCGCCAGGGCAATCAGCTCGTCGAGCTCGCGGTCATATTCGGGCGTGGTGCCGGGCGCGTAACGCTGGACGAAGCGCCAGGCGACGTCGCGGTCCTGAACTCCGGGCAAGGAGACGAGGTTCAAGAGCAGCCCATAGGTCAGCGGCAGGCTGCGCGGTTCCGGCACCGCGCCGCCGTGGATATGATGCACCGGATTGCCGAGTTTCTGCTCGATCGGCTGCTCGGCGTATTTCTCGCGGAACTGCCAATATTCGTCGACCGCGCGCGGGACGAGGCCGAGGTGGAGCGCCTTGGCCCGCTTGGGCTCGCGGTAGAGGTAGAAGGCAAGGCTGTCGCGCGAGCCGTAGGTCAGCCACTCCTCGATGCCGAGGCCATTGCCCTTCGACTTGGAGATCTTCTCGCCCTTTTCGTCGAGGAACATCTCGTAGATCAGGCCCTCGGGCTTGCGGCCGCCGAGCAGCGCGGCGATGCGACCGGACTGGACGCCGCTGTCGGTCAGGTCCTTGCCGTACATCTCATAGTCGACGCCGAGCGCGAGCCAGCGCATCGCCCAGTCGACCTTCCACTGCAACTTGGAGCGGCCGCCGAGGGCGGACTGCTCGACCCGGCTACCGTCCTCGTCGGTGAAGGCGATGGTTCCGGCGGCGGCGTCGACGACCTCGACCGGGACCTGGAGGACCCGGCCGCTGGTCGGCGAAATCGGCAGGATCGGGGAATAGGTCTGACGCCGTTCCTCGCGAAGCGTCGGCAGCATGATGCCCTGGATTCCGTCGAAATGGGCGAGGACGTTCCTGAGCTGGTCGTCGAACGCGCCGTTGGCGTAGCGGTCCGAGGCGGAGACGAATTCGTAATCGAAGCCGAAGCGGTCGAGGAAGTCGCACAGAAGCGCATTGTTGTGCGCCGCGAAGCTGTCGTGAGCGGTTCCGAACGGGTTGGGGATCCGGCTCAACGGGTGGCCGAGATATTGCGCGAGCATCGCCTGGTTGGGGACGTTGTCGGGGACCTTGCGAAGGCCGTCCATGTCGTCGGAGAAGGCGACCAGCCGGGTCGGGGCGCCGCCGCTCAATTCGTGAAAGGCGTGGCGGACCATCGTCGTTCGAAGCACTTCGGTGAAGGTGCCGATGTGGGGCAGGCCGGAGGGGCCGTAGCCGGTCTCGAACAGGATCGGGCTACCGTCGGGCTTTCCGTCGGGCCAGCGCTTAACGAGGCGGCGCGCTTCCTCGTACGGCCACGCCTTGTTGGCCATGGCGGCGGAGCGGAGGTCGGCGCTCAACTGTTGCCCTTTCGTTCTCGCCGCGCCTAGGGTGCCGCGACGTGGCCGCTCCATTGCCCCTTCCCGTGCTCCATGCAACCCATGCCGGCATCTGGCTGCTCGAGCCCGGCGCCAGCGAGGCGCGTGAGGCTCAACGCGGCGAGGCCATCGGACGGCTGGCGGAGACCCCGCATATCGTGATGAACGCGCCGGTCGTTGGCCAGCGGCTGGGCTATGCGGAAGTCAGCGGGCTCGACCTGCTCGAGCTGTTCGCGTTCGTCCACCCGGCGCGGTTCGCGGTTCCTACGGTGGCCGGAATGGCCAGGGCCGCGGGCCTTGACGAGCCGGCCGGGGATTCAAGCGCGGCGGTGGTGCTTCGGGCGATCGCCGGGCGGCTGCTCGACCGCCTTGCGGACTCCGACTGGGCCGAGCGCGAAGGGGCGTGGACGGTCAACCAGTCGCTGTGGCGGCTCGGCTGGGGCTGGGCGCCGCTGGTTGCCGAGCGATTGCACAAGCCGGAGCGGGGCGAGCGGATGCTGTTCTCGCGCCTGGCGGCGTGGGAAGAAAGCGCCGAGCGGCCGCCGCCGCTTAACGTGTCGATCCCGCCCGAGGATTCGGAAGGCCGGCTCGACCATCTCACCGGCGCGGGGCGCGAGCCGCGCCACGGCCAGCGGGCAATGGCGCGCGAGGCGGCATCGGTCTTTGCACCGCGGGCCAAGGCGGGCGAGCCCAACATGCTGCTGGCCGAGGCCGGAACCGGAATCGGCAAGACCCTCGCCTATCTCGCGCCGGCTTCGCTGTGGGCAGAGCGCGCCGGCGGCACGGTGTGGGTGTCGACCTTCACCAAGGCCCTGCAGCGCCAACTCGACGGCGAGGGGCGCAAGCTGTTCCCCGACACGGAGGAGCGCAACCGGCGGATCGTCATCCGCAAGGGCCGCGAGAATTACTTGTGCCTGCTCAACCTGGAGGACGCGATGCAGGGCGGCTTCGCGGGCCGAGCGGCGGTGCTTGCCCACCTCGTCGGGCGGTGGGCGGCCTATTCGAAGGACGGCGACATGGTCGGCGGGGACTTGCCCGGCTGGCTACCC
>DASTDT010000165.1:0-10007 GCA_035710225.1 Sphingomicrobium sp. | reverse complement strand
GGAGCCCTTGGGTCGCGAGCGGCTCGTCGTCGACGAGGATGGTGCGGATGGTCATTCGCTTTCCTTGTGCTGATATTTGTCGTCGCGGCCGTCGAACGGGATGTCGACGATAACGCTGAACCCGCCCTTTTCGTTCGACCGGGTGGTGAATCCGTGTGCCGGGCCATAGGCCTGGGCAAGGCGGTCGCGGATATTGGCCAGGCCGACACCGGTCGATGGATGGGAGCCAAGGTCGGCCGACGTGCCGGCGCCGCTGTCCGACACCTCGATCCTTACACCCCGGCCCTGACGCTCGGCAACGATCCAGATGTCGGCTCCTGTCTCGCTCGGGGTCACGGCATATTTGATGGCGTTTTCGATCATCGGCTGGAGAAGAAGCGAGGGCAGCCGGGCGCCGATGGTCTGGGCATCGATCCGGAAATGCGGGCGAAGCCGGTCCTCGAACCGCATCTTCTCGATCTCGAGGTAGAGCTTCAGGGTCTCGACCTCCTGCGCCAGTGTCACCTGGGCGGTCGGTTCGTTGGCGAGCGTGTAGCGAAGGAAGGATGACAAGCGTGCAAGCATCGCATTGGCGCGCTCGGTCTGCTTCAGCAGCACCAGGGTCGAGATGCTGTTCAGCGTATTGAAGAGGAAGTGCGGGTTAAGCTGATAGCGCAGCATCGCCAGCTGGGCGTTCGAAGCCTGGTGCTCAAGCTGGGCGCGCTGGTCGATCTCCTCCTCCAGCAGCAGATAGTAATTGATCAGGAAGTAGAGCGACGACCAGGCGATCAGGAGGACGAAGGTGAGCAGCAGGGCGCCGAGGTATTCGAGGCCCGCCGGCTGATAGTCGGGCTTGAGGAAGGTGGCGTAGCTCCACGTCTCGATCGCCGAGAATATGCCGGCCGCAACGACCACCGTGGCGAAGGAAAGCACCATCGTCCACAGCACCCGAAGCTCGATCAGCCGCCGGAACAGGCTCGCCATCAGCAAGGTCAGCGAATAGCCGGTGGCGGTGAGCAGCAGCGCGTGGACGATGAACATCGCCCCCATCGAATTGGCCAGGCCGCTCAAAGAGCGGAGGATGAAATAGCCGCCCCAGCCGATCGACTGAAGCACCCAGAAGGCACGATTCTTGTCGGAGAAGAACGGCGCGTCGAGGCCGACGCCCTTGAGGATCGGCTTGGCCGGTCCCTTGGGGCGCACCGGGACCGCCGTCGCCAGCGGCCGGGCGGCGGCGACCGTCATCGCGCTGTCGCCAGCCTGGTTCACCGTGCCGGTTCGCTACCGTTCATCGGGGCCGATATAGGCGAGGGCGAGGCCAAGCCCAAGCTTCGGTCGCGCGGACGTGAAAAGCGCGTTAGAGGGGCCGCCACGAAGTTGATGGAAAAAGGTCGATCGATGGTCCGCATATTCGCTTTCGCCGCCGCCCTCCTGCTGGCCGCCTGTCAGGCGGCGGATTCGCCCGCCGACGAGGCCCCGGCGCCCAAGGAGCGGATCGTCGCACCGATCCTCGACACGCGCGACGCGGTCGACACCCACAGTTATGCCAAGCCGCTCGAGGCACGGGTCGCCAATGTCGACCTCGACCTGGCGCTCGATTTCGACGCCAAGCGAGTCGCCGGCACAGCCGCGCTCGACATCATCGCCAAGCCGGGCATCCGTGAGGTCGTCCTCGACAGCAACGGCCTCCAGATCGCCAAGGTCACCGACGCCGCCGGCAAGCCGTTGCAGCACAAGCTCGGCGCCAGCGACGAGGCCAAGGGCGCGCCGCTGACCGTCGCGCTCTCCGGCGACGGCGAGCAGCGCATCGTCATTCATTATGCCTCGGCGCCCAATGCCGCCGCGCTGCAATGGCTCAGCCCAGAGCAGACCGCCGGAAAGAAGCAGCCCTATTTGTTCAGCCAGGGCCAGCCGACGCTGAACCGCACCTGGATCCCGACCCAGGACAGCCCCGGCGTGCGGCAGACGTGGAGCGCCAAGATCAGCGCGCCCGCGCCGATCAAGGTGGTGATGTCGGGCGACCGGCTGACCCCCGATGGCGAGCCCGCCGGCGAGGGGCGCCGCTCCTACCGCTTCCGGATGGACAAGCCGGTTGCCCCTTATCTCATCGCCATCGCCGCGGGCGACCTTGCCTTCCGCAAGCTCGGTGCCCGCACCGGCGTGTGGACCGAGCCGGCGATGCTCGACAAGGCCGCCGCCGAGCTCGCCGATACGGAGCGCATGGTTGAGGCCGCGGAGAAGCTCTACGGGCCCTATCGCTGGGGCCGCTACGACATCGTCGTCCTGCCCCCGGCCTTCCCATATGGCGGAATGGAGAACCCGACGCTGACCTTTCTGACACCGACGTTCATCGCCGGCGACAAGAGCCTCAACGGTCTCGTCGCACATGAGCTGGCGCACAGCTGGTCGGGCAATTTGGTCACCAACGCGACCTGGGCCGATAGCTGGCTCAACGAGGGCTTCACCTCCTATTTCGAGAACCGCATCATGGAGGCAATCTACGGCAAGCGGCGGGCGGCGCAGGAAGCCGCGTTGAGCTTCGACGAGGTCGGCAAGGCACTCGAGGAGGAAGGCGCGACCAGCGCCAAGACCCGCCTCAACCTGACGGCCGAGGAAGGAACTCCGGAAGGCGGTTCGAGCGGAATCATTTACGACAAGGGCGCGGTATTCCTGCGCACGCTGGAACAGGGCGTGGGACGCGAGCGGTGGGATGCCTATCTGCGCTCCTATTTCGACCGCCATGCCTTCCAGCCGATGACGTCGGCGCGGTTCCTCGCCGATCTTCGCGCGCGGCTGATCAAGGGTGATGCCGCGCTCGAAGAGAAGCTGAAGCTCGACCAGTGGGTGTACCAGCCGGGTCTTCTCGACAATGTCGCGCGGCCCGACCCGGCGGCCTTTGCCGCGGTCGACCAGGCGGTCACCGCCTACACCGCGGGGGGACCGCCGCCGGCCGACTTCGCGCGCTGGACGACGGCCGAGAAACTGCGCTTCATCGGCGCGCTGCCCAGGACCATGCCGAAGGAGCGGCTGGCCGAACTCGACCAGCGCCTGGGCCTCAACCGGGCGACCAACAACGAGGTGCTGTTCGCCTGGCTCGAGCTGGCCGTCGCCAACCGCTACGATCCGGCGGTGCCGACGCTGGAGCGGTTCCTCGCGGCCATGGGACGCCGCAAGTTCGTCATGCCTTTGTTCAAAGCGCTCGCCGAGGACAAGGAATGGGGGCTACCGATCGCCCGGAGGATCTACCCGACGGTCCGGCCGCTCTATCATGCCGTGACCTATCAGTCGGTCGACGAATTGAACCTCCTCTAGCGGCTGGCAGCGCGGGCGATTTCCGCGTAATGGCGAACGGGGCTCAAGTTTTTCAGCGCAAAAAGGATGTTCGAATGAAATATGTTGGATTGGCGGCGCTTGCCGCAGCGACCCTCGCCGCTCCGGCCATGGCCCGCGACGGCCAGGCCTATATCGGGGTCGAGGGCGGCCTGCTGTTCCCCGACGACATCGGCATCGACATCGAAGACGACCAGCAGACCATCGATGACGCCATTGAAATCGACTTCGAGAACGGTTTCGACGTCGACCTTATCGCCGGCTACGACTTCGGCATGATCCGCGCCGAGGGCGAGCTCGCCTACAAGCGCGCCTCGGCCGACGAAGTTGACGTGGTCGGCGGATTGGCCGGGGTCACCGATGCCGACGGCTATGCCCAGGTGCTGTCGCTGATGGGCAACGTGCTGTTCGACTTCGGCAACCCGGACGGCTTCAGCTTCTACGGCGGCGGCGGCCTCGGCATCGCCCGCGTGCGCCTCAATGACATCGAGACGCCGCTGGTCCAGGTCGATGCGAAGGAAAGCGGCCTCGCCTGGCAGCTCATTGCCGGGCTGCGCTACGCGGTCTCCGACAACATCGATCTCGGCGCCAAGTACCGCTACTTCGTCGGTCCGCGGATCGAGGGTGAAGAGGAAGGTGTCAGCTTTGACGCCGGCCGGTTCAAGTCGCACTCGCTTCTGGCGACGCTGACCTTCAATCTTGGTGGAGTCGAAGCGGCTCCGCCGCCGCCGCCCCCGCCGCCGCCGCCGCCTCCACCCCCGCCGCCTCCGGCGACGCAGACCTGCCCGGACGGTTCGGTGATCATGGCGACCGAGGCATGTCCGCCTCCGCCTCCGCCTCCGCCCCCGCCGCCGGAACCCGAGCGCGGCTAAGGCCTTGAAAATCTGATCGAAAATGGCCCGGAGGGAGATGTCCTTCCGGGCCTTTTCTTGTCGCCGATCGGACGTCCCGGCGCGAAGGAGCTTTAACCGCGCTTAAACCCTCTTGCGCTACCGCCTTGACCAAGAGGCGAGGACAGGAATCGGATGTACGAAGCACCGGATCGTTACAAGCGCATGATCTCGGCACGGCTTCCGGGCGGCGAATCGCTCGCTTTGACCAGCCAGGCGGACGAGGACAGCGCCTCGCCGCTACGCGACGCGCAGCTCATTTCGCGCGCCCAGCTGGCGCCGATCTTCGCCGCCGCCAACGTCGTCGCGGCGTTGTTGATGGTAAGCCTGCTGATGGACGCGCTTCCGCCCTTGCTTCCGATCGGTTGGGCGGCGCTGGTCGCGGCATCGAACTTCGGCGCCATGCACCTGGCTAAGACCCAGGCCATCACTCATGTCGGCCGCTCCGGCCGGAAGGTGCCCCAATGGCAGATGGTGGGCGAGGTCTTCGCCCGCGGCGCCTTGTGGCTCAGCCTTCCGCTCTATGCCTTTCCGGCGCTGGACGTGGCCACCCAGGCGACGGCCGCTTCGCTCATCGCGGGCCTCGGCGTCGCGGCGCTCGGGCTGGTCGTCGTCCCGGCCTGCGTCACGGCGTGGATGGCGATCTTTACCGCTGCGGTGTGCTTCGCGATGTTCGCCGGCCGCGCCTCCTTCCCGTTCACCGACATGCTGGTCATCGCCTTCACCCTCGGAGCGGCGATGTTCGGCGTTTTTGCGGTCGCCCGCTGGGCGTTCCACCAGCTCAAGACCAACGCCGACATCGGCTCGGCCAGCGAAAGCGCTTCGCTGCTCCTCCAGGAGTATGAGCAGCGCGGGGTGGGCTGGCTGTGGCAGGTCGACCCCGAAAACCGGGTCACCTATATTTCGTCGCGAATGACCGCTTTGCTCGGCCGGCCGGCCAGCGCGCTGCTCGGCCACTCGCTTCCGGCGCTGCTCGGCGGCAATGCCGAGCTCGGCCGGATCCTGCTCGAGAAGCAGCCGTTCAACTCGCTCGAGATGGAGCTGAAGACCGCGCGCGGGACCCGCTGGGTATCGATCGCCGGCGACCCAATCATCGATACCGCCGGCCGCTTCGAGGGCTTTCGCGGGGTCGGCTCCGACATCACCGAGATCCGCCACACGCAGGAGCGGCTGACTCACCTCGCCAACGTCGACGTGCTGTCCGGCCTGCCCAACCGCGGCCGGGTCCGCCAGTTGCTCGGCGAAGCGCTCCGCGGCGCGACCGTCAGCAATGTGCCGTGCGCGATCATGTTCCTCGACCTCGACGGGTTCAAGCCGGTCAACGACACCTTCGGCCACCCGAAGGGCGATGCGGTCCTGCAGGCGGTCGCCAAGCGGCTGGTCGAGCAGGTCGGGCCCGACGGCCACGTCGGCCGGATGGGCGGTGACGAGTTCGGGATCGTGCTGACCGACGCGCAGAGCCGCAAGAAGGTCGAGATGCTGGCCGATTCGATCATTCGTTCGGTCGCCGAACCCTACATGATCGACCAGACCGAGATCCGCATCGGCGTGTCGATCGGCTGCGCGTTCGGGCCGATCGACGGGGCGACGGTCGACGACCTCATCCTCAAGGCCGACCTTGCCCTGTACCAGGCCAAGGACGCCGGCCGCGGGGTCGCCAAATATTTCTCGGCTGAGCTGCAGTCCGAACAGGACGACCGCGTGCGGCTCGAGACCGACCTCCGGAACGCGCTCGCCGCCAAGCAATTCCACCTGATGTTCCAGCCGCTGGTCAGTGCCAAGACCCAGAGCCTGATCGGCTTCGAGGCACTGATCCGCTGGAACCACCCCCAGCGCGGGCTGATCCCGCCGCCGGTGTTCATCCCGGTCGCCGAGGAGGTCGGGCTGATGGGCGCGATCGGCGAATGGGTCATCGACGAGGCATGCCGGGCGATCGCCAGCTGGCCCGAGCCGATCACCGTGGCAATCAACATCTCGCCCAAGCAAATCGTCATGCCGTCGCTGCCCAATTGCGTGAGCCAGGCGCTGGCGCGGTATCGCGTCCCGGGCAACCGCCTCGAGCTTGAGGTGACCGAGGGCGTGTTCCTGGGAGCGGAGACCGCCACGTTCGACACTCTGAAGCGCCTTCGCGCCCTGGGAGTCGGAATTGCGCTCGACGATTTCGGAACCGGCTATTCGTCGATCGGCTATCTCAACAAGGCGGTATTCCACAAATTGAAGATCGACGGCAGCTTCGTCCGCGAGGCCGGCACGAGGCCGGAGAACGTCGCGATCATCCAGTCGATCGTCCAGCTCGCCAAGAGCTTCCGGATGAACGTCTGCGCGGAAGGCGTCGAGACCGCCGAGGACTTCGAACGCATGCGCGACCTTGGGGTCGACACCATCCAGGGCTATCTGTTCGGAAGGCCGCTGTCTTACGAGCGAGCCAACCAGATGGTCCGCGGGCTCGACCGGGAGCGCAAGGCCGGCTGAGCAAGCAGCCGTCCGTTACCAGCGGGCGGCGATGAACTCCTTGGCGCGGCGATATTCGTGGACGGTGATCCGTCCATCCGCGTTGCTGTCGGCGATGTCGCGAAAGGCGATCACCGCCGGCTGGGCCTCATACAGCGTCAGCCAGCCATCGCCGTTGCGGTCGTAGCGCCGAACCGCCCAATCGCGAAGGACCGGATCGCGGTCGAACAAGGCATTGGCGTTGGGATTGAACGCCGCCGGGGCAGGCGCGGCAGCCTGGAGCAGGACAAGGGCCAGAGCGGCAATCATGCCGCAAAGAACGCTCAGCCCGCGCGTTTTTTCCCTTGCGCCAGTGCGGCCCGGATCGCGGCATCGAGCGCATCCGCGCGGAACGGCTTGGCGAGCATCGCCGAGTCCGGCGCGGCGCGCCGAATGGTTTCGCTCTCGCTGTAGCCGGAAATGAACAGGATCGGCTGGCCCGGGCGCCGCTCCAGGATACGCTCCGCCACTTCGCCGCCGGTCATCCCCGGCATTGCAAAGTCGAGTACCACGAGGTCGAAGCGGCCGGCCGCAAAGGTTTCCAGCCCGCTCTTGCCGTCGGCGGCCTCAGTCACCGAATAGCCCATGTCGCTCAGGCTCTCGGAAACGAAGGCGCGAACGTCGGGATCGTCGTCGACGATGAGAATCGCTCCGCTCTTGTGCCGGCCGGGCGCCTTGCCCTTAACGAGCGCGGGCCCCGCCCCCTCGGCTCCGGTATCGGCCTGGCGGAAGTAGGTGGTGACCGAAGTACCCTTGCCCGGCTCGCTCTCGATCCGCGCCGTTCCGCCCGATTGCCGCGCCACGCCATAGACCATCGACAAGCCAAGGCCGGTGCCCTTGCCGACATCCTTGGTCGTGAAAAATGGCTCGAACGCCCGGGCGACGACCTCGGTCGGCATGCCCGAACCGGTATCGGCGACCCGCAAGGCGACATAATTGCCGTCCTCCAGCTCCGGATCGCCGCTGATCTCGACATGGCTGGTGGCGATGGTCAGCGTACCGCCGGCGAGCATGGCATCGCGGGCATTGATGGCCAGATTTAGGATGACCAGCTCGAGCTGGGTCGGGTCGGCCATTACCGGGACCGGCCCGGCGCCAAGATCGAAGATCGTCTTGATTTGACCACCAAGCACGTTGCCGAGCAAGGGCCGCATGTCATCGATCAATGGCTCGACCTCGACCGGCCGGACCTCGAGCCGCTGGACCCTGCTAAAGGCGAGCAGCTGGGCGGTCAGCCGGGCGCCGCGCTCCGCCGCGGCGAGCGCGTTGTCGGCATAGCGCTTCAGCCGCTCGTCCTTGATTTGCCGGCCGATCATGTCGAGCCCGCCGACCACGACCGTCAGAAGGTTGTTGAAGTCGTGGGCGATCCCGCCCGTCAGCTGGCCGAGCGCTTCCATCTTCTGGCTCTGGCGGAGCTGCTCCTGGGCGGACTTGAGCTCGGTGATGTCGCGCGCTTCGAACAACAGATAGATGATCTTGCCCTCGTCGCGGACCGGCTGCACCGAAACGTCGAGGAACGCCGTGGCGACGCCCGGCCGCTCCATCTTGACCTCGGCGGTGAAGACCTCGCCCCGCGCGGCCCGGGCGATACCGTTCTTCATCAGCTCGACATGCTGCGGATAGGCCCGGAGCGTCGGCGCCTCCCACAGCTTCATGCCGATGGCCTCGACCGGATTGGGGTGGCGCCAGGTTTCGCGGCGGTTGTTGACGGCGATCACAGTCCCGTCGGGGTGGAGCAGGACCATGACCTCGAGCGCAGCCTCGAACACGGCCCGGAACTGGGCTTCGGAAGCGGCAAGCTGGCTGGTGCGCTCGGCAACCTCGCGAGTCAGCTCGAGCTCGGCTTCCTTTGCCAGCGTGATGTCGATCGCCGCGCCGATGAAGCCGACCGGCTCCCCGTCCGCCCCGAAACGCGGCTGCGAGACGCTTCGCAACCAGCGATATTCGCCGTCGCCGCGAAGATAGCGGGCCTCGAGCGTGAACCGCTTCTTGCCGGCTTCCCCGGCGATGCTTTCCGCCACGACGCGATCGACGTCGTCAGGATGGATTCGCGTTCGCCAGTCGAGCATCCGCGCTTCTTCCCGGGTGGTGCCGACGAACTCGACATAAGCGTCGTTGACGAAGTCGCGCGTGCGGTCGAGCCGCGTGACCCACATCATCACCGGCGCGCTGTCGGCGATGCGGCGGAAACGCGCCTCGCTCTCCTTCAATGCCCGCTCGGCAAGCCGCTGCTCAGTGACGTCGTTGACGATGATGACGACCCCGCTGACGCTTCCATCGGGGAGAGTCTGCGGAAGGTAATCGGACTGGACGGTCAGCGGGCCGCGCGAGGGATGCTCAAAGTCGGCGACGAAGAACTGGCGCTCCCCGGCCAGCGCGGCCGCCAGCATCGGCGCCCGAAGCTTCATCGCCTCGGCGGCCAGCACCTCATCCATCGTCCGCCCCAGCATGTCCGAGCGCGGCTTGTCGAAAAATCCGGCGAGGGCCTTGTTGACGAACAAATAGCGGTGGTCCCGGCCGACATAGGCGATGCCCATCGGCAGCGCGTCGGCGATCGCGAGGGTCTGGGCGAAGTCGAAGCGGGTGGCCTCATCGCCGAGAACGGCGGTGCTCGGCGCCTCGCTGTCTGCTCCTTTGGCCATGCTTCGAACCTGCGACGATATCGCCGCCGGGGCAAGATGCCGGCGCCATTGCCGCGGCCGGATCGAGCACCCATCTGTCGCCTCCACCCAGGAGAACAGCGGCATGTCGACCCAGACCGAGAGCAGGCCCGCCATATGGCAATTTCGCGAAGGCAATGGCGGCCGCTTCGCCTCGATCAATCGGCCTTTCGCCGGCCCCCGCTTCGAGCGCACGCTGCCGGTCGGCGACCACCCCTTCCAGCTGTACAGCCTGGCCACTCCAAACGGAGTGAAGGTGACGGTGATGTTCGAGGAGCTGCTCGCCGCCGGCCACGCCGACGCCGAATATGACGCCTGGCGGATCGACATCATGGCGGGCGACCAGTTCGGCTCGGGCTTCACCGCCATCAACCCCAACGGCAAGATCCCGGCGCTGGTCGACCGCAGCGATCCTGAGCGGCCGCTGCGGTTGTTCGAAAGCGGCGCGATGCTGCTTCACCTCGCCGACCGGTTCGGGGCGTTCCTGGCGTCACACGGGCCGGAGCGGACCGAGGCGTTGAACTGGCTGTTCTGGCAGATGGGCGCGGCCCCGCTGCTGGGCGGCGGTTTCGGCCATTTCTTCGCTTATGCGCCCGAGCGGTTCGATTATGCACTCGACCGCTTCGCGATGGAGGCAAAGCGCCAGCTCGACCTCATC
>DASTDT010000164.1:0-5132 GCA_035710225.1 Sphingomicrobium sp. | reverse complement strand
GCTGGTGAAGCCGGTCCGCGCCGGGTCGCTCAAGGTGCCGACGGACCGGGTGCGTCCGCCGCCCGAATCCGAGCTGTTCCTGCTCGGCCGGACCGACAGCGCGGTCGCTCCGGTCCCGCCGCTTCGGGACGGTCCGGTGACGTCGCCGCCGCCGCCACCTCCGCCCGCGCCGGCGACCGGAACGCCGGGCGGAATGGCCAAGTTCGATCCCTCCAAGCTGGAGTTGCCCCATGGCCATATCCTCTAGGGCTTGCATTGCAGCGCTTGGGCTGTGCGCGGCCGCCTGCGCGCCGGTCGATCATGGGCTCGGCGAAGCGGTCAAATATGACATGGCGCTTCAGACCATCGACCCGGACCCGATCTATCCGCCGGGTTCGGCCGAGCCGGGAACGAGTGGAACTGCGGGGGCCGAGGCCGCCAAGCGTTATCGCACCGGTACGGTGAAGCCGATCGAAGTGGTGAACACGGCCAAGACGGCAGCGGCCGGATCCGGATCCGACAGCGGTCCGAAATAGGGATGGGGCGTGCGCGGGACACGGAAGTTCTGGAAGGATGAGAACGGGGCCGTCGCACCGACCGTGGCCCTGTCGCTGGTCGCGCTGATCGCCAGCGGCGGAATCGCCTTCGATTATGCGCGCCTGGCGGCGATGGATACGGAGCTCCAGCAGGCTGCGGACCAGGCGGCGCTGGCCGCCGCGACCCAGCTCGACGGCGCCAGCGGGGCGTGCGCCCGGGCCGCCGCCGCCGCCGCCAGCCTGCTCGCCAACGAAACCCGCTTTTCCAACGATGGGTCGGGCCGGGCGATCGCCGTGACGTCCGAATCCGCCTGCGATGCAAGCGGCAGCGTGCGTTTCTACCAAAGCTATGACGAGGTGACCGACATTCCCGGTACGCCCGCAACCACCGACGGCGCGGCCAAGGTGGTCATCGTCCAGGTTTCGGCCCGCCAGGCCGATTATGTGCTCACGCCGATCGTCGGGGCGATCAGCAGCGGCAACATATCAGCCGAGGCCGTGGCCAGCCTGTCGTCGGCGGTGTGCAAGGTTCCGCCGCTGATGTTCTGCGCGCCCAACCCGGATTTTCCGCAGGCCGCCGACATCGGCAAGGGCATGCTGCTGGAGCCCGGCGGTGGCGGCACGTGGGTGTCGGGCAATTACGGCTACCTCGACTTCGGCAACGGCGCCAGCGGGGTCAAGATCAACCTCGGCAGGAACAACGAAGTGGCCGCCTGCAGCGACAATGACGAGGGCGTTCCGACCGAGCCCGGGAACCAGGCCTCGGTGACCAAATTCCTCAACAGCCGGTTTGACCTCTACGAACCCAGCGTCACCGCCTGCAACAGCTCCACCGGCGACTTCTGCCCGGCCGAGAATGTCGTGAAGGACATGACCCGGATCGAGGAGGTCAAGGTCAACACCAACAAGGACGATCCGCAACCGGCAAATCCCGGCTGCGGTCACGCCGATGCGACAGTGAAGAGCGACTTTGCCTACGACCCCACCGCTACGGGCTTTTCGCGCGATTCCAACCAGGCGAGCTGCACGACCAGCGACAACAGCTGCCCGAAGTTCGGCAATAAGGACTGGGACGAGGCCGCCTACGTCGCCGCCAATCATCCCGGGACGACAGCCAGCGCCATCGCCACCGCGATGAACAAGACGGTCTCTACGCTGATGCGCTGGGACGTCTATCTGTGGGAGCTTGCCGACAAGGCCAATCGGCTCGCGGCGAAGCTCGTCTCGAGCACCGCCGAGTTCAAGGAGCAGGGCAATAGCGGGAAGGGCACCTGGACGTTCACCAACACGTGCGCCTATCCGCAGCCCAAGAACGGCACCGGGGTGGCCTCCGGTACAAACCAGAAGGACCGCCGGCTGCTCACCGTGGCGGTGGTCGACTGCACCGGCGCCAACGGCAAGTTCGATGCGAAGGTGCTGCGCTTCGCCGACCTGTTCCTGGTCCAGCCGTCGCTCGACCGCGGCACGTCGACCGGCAAGGACCAGATTTACGGCGAGATCGTGCGAGTGGCCGAGCGCGCCAACGGCCAGAGCGCCTTTCAATATTACCTTCGCCAGCGTCCGAGGCTGCTCAAGTGACCCGGCTTTCGGCCATGTTGCGCGACCGGCGCGGGGCGGCCGCGGTCGAGATGGTGATGGTCATGCCGCTGCTGCTGATCATCATGTTCGGGGCGACCGAGCTCGGCCGCTTCTTCTGGAGCGAGCACCGCCTGGTCAAGGCCGTGCGCGACGCCTCGATCTATGCGTCGCGCCAGCAGATCGATAATTTCGATTGCACCAATTCGACGATCAGCTCGGCCGTCACCACGGCAACCCGCAACCTCATCAAGACCGGCGAGTTGAGCGGCGGCACCGAGCAGCTTCCGAACTGGGACGACGGCGGCGCCAGCATCGCCTTGACGCTGACCTGCGTGACCTCCGCCGGCGGCACCACGCTTAGCGGGATCTACACGGCCAACCAGGGCAAGGTGCCGGTGATCAACATCACCGCGACGCTGCCCTACAACAGCATAATGCACGGCTTCGGCCTGGATTCCGCGCTGACCATGCGGGCCAAGCAGGAAGCCGCGGTGATGGGCGTATGATCGCCGGCTCGCGCCTTTTCGCGCTGTTGCGCGACCGCCGCGGCGGCGGCGCCGTCGAGTTCGCGATGGTCATCCCGCTAATGCTGATCCTGATATTCGGGATCATCGATGCGGGCCGCGTGCTGTGGGAATGGAACCGCGCCGAAAAGGCGACCCAGATGGGCGCCCGCTACGCCATCGTCACCGACGTCATCCCCAGCGCAATCGTCACCAACGACTATGTCGGCGATCCCTATTGCAAGGACGTCAACGGGGTCGCCCAGAACTGCACGCCGGGCGATTCGGTCAACGACGTCAACGCGCTCGGCAAGCTCACCTGCACCTCGACCGGATGTACCTGCGCAACCGGCGGCAATTGCCCGAGTGCGACGATCGGCACGACCGCCTTCTCCAACCTGGTCACCCGGATGTCGGCGATGAAGCCGGACATCACTGCGGCGAATGTCCGGGTCGTGTTCCGCGGCTCCGGAATCGGTTTTGCCGGCGATCCGAATGGAATGCAGGTCGTGCCATTGGTGACCGTGGAGCTGACCGGCCTCGATTTCAGGCCGATCCTCCTTTTCAACAGCGTTGCCCTGAACCTGCCGAGCTTCGCCACCACCCTCAGCGCCGAGAGCAGTCTCGGCACGCAGTCGAATTAGGAACGACGATGACGGCGCCAGTGAACGAACAGCCACGCACGAGAAGCTGGAAGGCGGGCGCGCTCGAGAAGGTCGCACTGGTCCTGTCGAGCGAGCAATCGATTGCCGCGTCGTGGCTTGCGGATGCGATCGCCGACCCCGCGCTCGAGCTTCGACTGGCGCCGATCGACGGTGCGCATAATCCCGCCGATCTGCCGCCGCGCACATTGGCCGCAGTTGTCGAGGTGTCGGCCAGCAACAAGCAATCGGTGGAGAATTTCTCCGCCTTTGCGGCAAGCCAGGTGCCGGTCATCGCCGCCGCCTACGACCCGCCGCTGGCGTTCGTCCGGCAATTGGTCCGGCTAGGTGCGCACGACGTCCTGCCGCTGCCGATCGAGCGCGCCGACCTGGACACCGCGCTCGACCCGATCCGCGCGGCGCGCCGTCGCGACACGGCGGGCTCGAAGGCCGCCAACGGCAAGGTCGTGGCGATCGTCAAGTCGGACGGCGGGGTCGGCGCGACCGCGCTTCTGGGCCAGGTCGCGCAGCGCTTCGCGAGCGAGGAGCGTGCGCGCGGCCGGGAAACCTGCCTGATCGATCTCGACCTTCAGTTCGGCGATGCGGCGTTCCAGCTCGGGCTCCAGCCCTCGCTCAGCATGGCCGACGTCATCGCCGGCCGGGCCCGGATCGACGGCGCCATGCTGCGGACGATCGCCGCCGGCCACTCGAGTGGGTTGAACGTCATCTCCGCGCCGCTGGAAATCCTGCCGCTGGATACGCTGGACAGCGACCAGCTGATGCATTTCATCGGCGAAGCCAAAAGCGAGTTCGGGACGGTGTTCGTCGACCTGCCCTCCAACTGGACCAACTGGTCGCTGTCCCTGCTGGCCAGCGCCGATCTCGTGCTGATGGTGACCCAGCTCTCGATCCCCAGCCTGCATCGCGCGCGCCGGCAGCTCGACCTCGTGCTCCAGCACCTGGGCCGCGTTCCGCTCCAGCTGATCGTCAACCGGTTCGAGAAGAAGCTGTTCGCCAAGCTCGACGCGGGCGACGTCGCGACGGTGCTTGGCCGCGAACCCGATTATCTCGTCGCCAATGATTACGAGGCCGTCAGCGAGGCGATCGATCGCGGCGTTCCGATCGCCGAGATCCGCCGCAAGGGCGCGATCACCCGCGACCTGGCCGCGCTCGAGGCCGGCGTGGCCGCCGCACTGGGCCGGGAGCGCTAGGCGATGTGGCAGATTCGCAAGGTCGAGGAGGTCCTTCCAGAGCGCCAGGAGCGCGACCGGCGGCTCGACTCCGGCGATGCCGGCGCGCTCGGCGAGGACCTTGCGCGCACCGAGCTGAAGGTCGAGCTCCACAAGCGCCTGCTCGACGTCATCAATCTCTCAGCGCTCGAAACCATGTCGCGCGAGCAGATCGGCGCCGAAGTGGGCGACATCATCGCCGAGGAGCTCAACAACCAGCGCCACGCCCTCAACCAGTCGGAGCGGCGGCAGCTCACCGATGACGTGCTGGACGAATTGCTCGGCCTTGGGCCGCTCGAGCCGCTGCTCAAGGATTCGACGATCACCGACATCCTGGTCAACGGCCACGATCATGTGTTCGTCGAGCGCTACGGCGTGCTCGAGCCGTCACCGGTGCGCTTCAAGGACGACCGCCACCTCATCCGGATCATCCAGAAGATCGTTTCCGCGGTCGGGCGCCGGATCGACGAAAGCTCCCCTCTGGTCGATGCGCGGCTGTCCGACGGCAGCCGCGTCAACGCGGTCGTTCCGCCGCTTGCGATCGACGGGCCTTTGCTGTCGATCCGCAAGTTCGCCAAGATCCCGATCAACATGGCGCGGCTGGTCGAGATCGGCTCCATTCCCGCCGCCGTGACCGAGGTTCTCAAGGCCATCGTCAATGGCCGG
>DASTDT010000163.1:0-7735 GCA_035710225.1 Sphingomicrobium sp. | reverse complement strand
GTCGCCCATCCGCTTCAGGCGGTGGACAGAACCCGGCTTACAGGCCCTCTGGCACTTTTTGCGTGAACTGGCGGAGCCGGCCTCCCGCCTCTAGGGTTGAACCGGCATGGCAAAGCAGAAAAGATCCGACGATTGGGGTTTTCCCCGCTGGCGGCCCTATGGCGCCAAGGGGCGTGACGCGGTGCGCGTGCGGCTATGCGACCGCGAAGGCTGCGACGAGCCCGGCGACCGGCCGGCGCCCAAGGCCCCCAACAGCCCCGAGCGGTGGATGTTTTGCCAGGCCCACGCCGCCGAATATAACCGCAATTGGGATTATTTCGCCGGCCTCGACGCGGAGGAGGCGGCGGCCCGTGCGGCGGAGGAGCAGAGCGGCGCGTCGGCCTATCGCCAGTCGGCGCACTACGGCTGGGGCGGGCCGGGGGACGGGTCGCGGAGCCGCGAGGAGATGCGCGCGCTCGACGTGCTCGGGCTCGACAGCGACGCCGAGCACAAGGACGTGCGGACCGCCTATCGCCGCCTAGCGAAAGAGCATCACCCGGACCTGAAGCAGGGCGACAAGGACGCCGAGCAGCGCTTCCGCGAGATCCAGGCCGCCTACGATGTCCTGAAAAAGACCGAGGAGCGGCGGGCGTCGCTTACGGGTTGAGCATGAACGTGCCCGTCGCGCGGGCCACCGGCCGCTCGTCATCGCCGGTGTGCGCGACCCCGCTGACGAACGCTAGTTGGCGGGTGAGCTTGTCGCAGCGGCAGCGCGCGACCACCGTCTCGCCCTCGAGCGCCGGGCGGAAATAGTCGAGCCTGAGATCGATCGTCACGATCGGCTGGAAGCGGCCGAGCGCCTGCCAAACCGACGCGCCGCCGCAGGTGTCGAGCAGGCTGATGATCGCGCCCGATGCGAGAAAGCCGCTGCCGGTCAGCCCGACCAGCTCTTCGCGCCACGGTAGCGCCAGCTCGATCCAGCCGTCGCCCGAGCAGACATAATCGAGGCCGAGCGCTCGGCCGTGACCGACCGCCCGCGCAAGCTTGAAGAAGCGCACCGGGTCGAAACCGCCGCCGCGCTCCGCCGCGTCCACTTCGGGAATGTCGATCACGCCGCCAGCCGTTTCGCAGTCTCGCGTACCAGAGCGATCATGTTGGGCACGCCCTGGGTTCGGTTCGACGACAGCTCGCGCTTCAAGTCGAACGGTTCGAGCGCGGCGGCGATGTCGGCCTCAGCCACTTCGGCCGCTGGCCGGTCCTGAACCGCCGACAGGATCAACGCGACGATGCCCTTGGTGATGGCGGCGTTACTGTCGGCGAGGAAATGCAGGCGGCCGTCCTCGAGGCGCGTCGGATAGACCCACACGCTGGCCGAGCAGCCGCGCACCTTGGTGGCGTCCGTCTTCAGCGCGTCCGGCATCGGCTCGAGCCGTCGGCCGAGCTCGATCAGCAGACGGTAGCGGTCCTCGCTGTCGAGGAAGGCATATTCCTCGGCGATGTCGGCGATGGGGGGCAGGGCGCTCACGAGCGACCGACTAGGCCCCGCTCAGCGGTCGCGCAATTGCTCGATTTCGCGCGACAGGCTGTGTTCCTTGTCGGTCACGATTCGTTCCAGCACCTGCACTCGCCCCTTGACGTCTGCCAGCCCCTCCAGCTCGCGATCTTGCGGCTGGCTCGCCAGCTGGCCGCGGCGCGATGCATAGGCCATTCGCGCCACCAGCAACATGACCGTGATCGCCAGGATGATGATGATCTGGACCGGGTGGATGTACATTGAATAACTCCGTCAACAGGGCTCAGCGGTCGCGTAATTGCTCGATCTGCCGCGTGAGATGATCGTCCTTTTCGACGGCAAGGCGTTCCAGCACCTGCAGGCGCGCCCGGATCTTCCGCATCTCGCTTTCGTCCTCGGGCGGCACTGCCTGGTGCAGGACGGGGCCGCCGGCGGAGCGATTGAGGGCGGATTCGAGGATCCGGTCCAGCTTCTTGCGCAGCGGGCGGATGACGAACAGGCGCTGGTAGATGGCGACCGCGAGCATCGCCCAGAACGCCGCGATCAGCATGACAAGTGCGTCTTCGCTCACTTCAATCGCCTCTTCTCAATGAATTACCGGTCGCGCAGCTCGTCGATCTGGCGCGTCAGCGTATCTTCCTTCTCGACCGCGATCCGCTCCAGCACGTGGATGCGCTTCTTCAATTCCGTGACTTCCTCGCGGAGGCGCAGGTTCTCGGCTTTCTCCTGGACAGTCTCAACCTCGTCACCGCCGTCCCTGCGGCGGCGATGATGAGCGAAGCGGCTCTTGAACACGCTGGCGATCATTACCGCGACGACGATGATCGCGATCATCTCGAACTGGTTCATTGCTTGGTCTCCGCAGCCGCCGGGGACTCGATCATCGGTCGCTCGGGGAGCTCACGCAATGCCTCGATCTGGGCCGCGGTCTGGCTTCCGGGATCGGTGACGATTTTCTCAAGCACCCGGACCCGGGCCTCGAGCTGGGCATTGGACGCGGCATATTGCGCGGCTTTCTCGGCGGCCAGGCTGGTCTCGGCCTCAAGCTGTTTTTCGCGGAAGCTGAAGAACCGCCGGGCCATGTAGGTCAGGAACAGGATCGGCAGGCCGATGACGAAAAAGGCGATGAAGACTTCGGCGGGGCCCATTATGCATTCCCTCCCTTGTCGGTGGCCAACGCGTCGATCTCGCGCGACAGGCGGAGCGGCTGATCGGTGACGATCCGTTCGAGAGTTTCCATGCGGTCCTTGATCGAGCCGATCTCAGCGCGAAGCTGGGCGTTCTCGCCCGTCAGGAGCTTGATCCGCTCTGCCGACTCGCGGTCACTGTTGGGGTGGAGCGGCTTGCCCCAGCTGGTTTCGAGCGGATAGCCGTGCTTGATCCTTAGCCAGGTGGTGAACACCCAGCCGCCGACGCTGATCGCGACGATGACGGCGACCAGCGGAAGGACTTGAAGAACGAAATCGAACACGGCCTGGGTTTCGGGGTCCATCGCGAAAAACTCCTATCGTCTAGCGCAGGCCGTCGATCTCGTCGGACAGCCGCTTGGTCGGGTCGGTGGCGATCCGCTCGAGCACCTTGAGGCGGTCCTCCAGCTTCTCGACGGTCGCCTTCAGCTGCGCGTTCTCGTCGGCCAGCTTCCTGGTGTCGTCGTTGGCGACCGGGTGAACCGCATTCCCCCAATCATCGGTCAACGGATAGCCGTGGCGGGCGCGGATGGCGGTGGTGATGACCCATGCTGCCATGCTTATGGCGATGATCGCCAGGACGAACGCCGGTCCTCCGAAACTCATCTTCAACTCCCCCAGATTGCAGACACGATCACCGCAGACTGTCGATCTCGCGCGCCAGGCTGCGATTCTCGGTCGTGACGTAATGTTCGATGTCGGCGAGGCGGCGGTCGATGTCCTTGAGGCGGCCGCCGATGGCCCGCGCCGAGCGGCCCGGCGACGCCCGCACGCCCTGCCAGAACTGGCGCTCGGCTGGGGTCTCGTGGTCGAGCTCGTAGGGACGGTCGGGCGCCATGAAGCCGGCGATGAAGTAGACCGGCAGGATCGAGCCGCCGCTGATGAACAGGCTGAACAGGAACATCAGCCGGACCATCGTGACATCGATCCCGGTGTAGTCGGCGATCCCGGCGCAGACGCCGAGGACCTTGCCGTCGCGCTTGTTGCGGTAGAACCGCGTGCGGCTTGCAGGCTGGCTCACTTGGCCTTCCTCCGGCTCCGGCCGAGCGGCTCTTCGAGCGCATCGATCTGCTCCAGCAGCCGACTGCCCGAAGCGGTTTCGCGGTCGGGCAGGCAGGCGTTGCGGTTCCAGTCGGGATTCTCGGCGGTCATGATGCGCTCGATCGTGCACAGCCGGTCGTCGAGACGGCGCGCGGCCTCGTAGAGGTCGTCGAGCAGCTTCTCGTCGTCATTGGTCAGCACCTTCGCGGTCTTCCACTTGGTGATGTAATGAAAGATCAGCCAGGGAAGGCCGATGAACAGGCTGACGATACCGATCAGCGCGATAAATTCTTCGTCCACTTAGACCCCCTTGTTCTTGAGCGAGGCCTTGAGCGCCTCAAGTTCAGCGTCGACTTTCTCCGACGCTCGCAGTTCCGCAATTTCTTCCTCGAGGCTCTTGGGCCCGGTCATCCCGAGCGCGTCGGCGCGGCCCTCGGCGAAGTCGGCCCGCCGCTCGAGCAGCTCGAATTTCGAGAAGGCGTCGTCGGTCCGGCCGCCATTGAGCAATTCGCTCGCCTTGGCGCGGGTGACCGCGCTTTCGATGCGGTTGGCGATAGAGTTCTGCCGGGCGCGCGCCTCGCGCAGCTTGCCCTGGAGCTTGGCGATGTCCGCCTCATAGCTCTTCAGGGTCTCTTCGATCTGGGCGATCTCGGAGCGCAGCCCGTCGGCCATGTCGGCCGCCTTCTGGCGCTCCATCAGCGCGGCCTTGGCGAGATCCTCGCGCTGCTTCGAAAGCGCCAACTCAGCCTTTTCGGTCCAGCTCGCCTGAAGCTCGTCGAGCCGGGTGATGGCTCGGCGCATTTCCTTGCCGTCGGCGATCGACCGCGCCGCCGAGGCGCGAACCTCGACTAGCGTCTCTTCCATCTCGAGGATGATCATGCGGATCATCCGCGCCGGATCCTCGGCACGGTCGAGCAGTTCCGTCATATTGGCCGCGAAGATGTCGCGGGTCCGCGAAAAGATTCCCATTGAGCACTCCAACCAAGGCCCCGTTGCCTCATGATGATGCAAGCTTCATGCCATAATGGCACGATTTGTCATAATCCAAGAAATACGCATTTTTCGCGCGGATTTCCGCGTGAAACTTCTTGCCAAGTGATGGGGAAAAACACCAACCAATAGGCGTGGAGCGCACCAATCAGTTTGTCGGGCAGAGCCTGGCCTTTCTCGACGCGGTCGAGCGCGCGAGCCGCGCCGCGCCGTTGAACCGGCCGGTGCTGGTGATCGGCGAGCGCGGCACCGGCAAGGAGCTGATCGCCGAGCGCCTTCACCACCTGTCCTCGCGCTGGTCGGGCCCGCTAGTGACGATGAACTGCGCGGCCTTGCCCGAAAACCTCATCGAGGCCGAATTGTTCGGGCATGAGGCGGGCAGCTTCACCGGCGCCGCCAAGACCCGCCACGGGCGGTTCGAGGAGGCCGACGGCGGAACCCTGTTCCTCGATGAGCTGGCCACTCTCTCGTCGCCCGCCCAGGACCGGCTGCTTCGCGCCGTCGAATATGGCGAGGTGACCCGGATCGGTGCATCGAGGCCGATCAGCGTCGACGTGCGCATCGTCGCCGCCACCAACGAACACCTTCCGCGCCTGGTCGACCAGGGGCGCTTCCGCGCCGACCTGCTCGACCGGTTGAGCTTCGAGGTCGTCACGCTACCACCGCTGCGCGCCCGCCAGGGCGACATCCCGCTGCTTGCCGAGCATTTCGGGCGGCGCATGGGTGTCGAGCTGGAATGGACCAACTGGCCCGGCTTCGGAGCCGACGCAATGCGCGCGCTGAGCACCTATCCCTGGCCCGGCAACGTCCGCGAGCTGCGCAACGTGGTCGAGCGCGCGGTCTATCGCCACGAGGACCCGGAGCGGCCGATCGAGCAGATCCAGTTCGATCCGTTCGCCTCGCCCTGGGCGGCCGCGCTGGGCAGCGGCGGTGAGCCGCACCTGCCGCCGGTCGGGATGACCGCCGAGCCGATGTCCGACGGGCCTCCGGCAGCCGTTCCGCCGCCAGCCCAGCCAAGCGAGGAAGTAGACGATTTTCGCGGCGCGGTGACCGCCTACGAGCGGCGAATCCTGGAGGATGCGCTGGCCAGGAACCGCTACAACCAGAAAGCCACCGCGACAGCGCTCGGGCTCAGCTACGACCAGCTTCGCCATGCCCTCAAACGCCACGAATTGCTCAACGCCGCTCCAAGTTGATGCAAGTTGGCAAAAACAAGCGTATGATCGTCGTCCTCGACTGAGAGGAGGTTTCGATGAAAGCTCTTTTCCTGGCGGCCGGCGTGATTGTCGCGTTCCCCGCCGCGGCCCAGACGGTGACGATCGGCAACAGCCTCGCGCTCGACTGTTTCGAAGCAGCTATTGCCCGCGACCACGATCGCAACGCCTTCGGCCATTGCAACCTGGCCCTTCGCCAGGAGAACCTCACCCCACAGGACCGAGCGGCGACGCTAAACAACCGCGGCGTGCTCTATTTGCGCGGGCAGAACTTCAAGGCGGCCGGCAAGGATTTCGACGCCGCCGTGGAGACCTGGGACGGCAATGCCGAAGCCTGGCTAAACAAGGCCATTTCCGCGCTCCGCCGTGGCGGCGGGATCGAGACCCTGCCGATGATCGAGCGTTCGCTCGAGCTCGGGACCGAGCGGCAGGCGCTGGCCTATTACAGCCGGTCAATCGCGTATGAGCGCGGCGGCCAGCTGCGCGCCGCATATCGCGACCTGGTGAAGGCCAACCAGCTCGATCCCAAATGGCGGGCGCCGGCCGAGGACCTCAAGCATTTCGTGGTGGTCCGGCGCTAGCTCTGGCGCCTAGTTGGGCAAGGTCTGGAAGCTTGCCATTGCGTAGAGCATAGGGATCGACAGCAACGTGTTGACCCGGCTGGTTAGCATCGCCGTCCGCGCCGCCGCGGCTTTGGCCCCATCGTCGGCCGCGACCAGTCCAAGCGCCTTCTTCTGGTTCGGCCAGATGACGAACCACACGTTGAAAGCCATGATGAGGCCGAGCCACATGCCGATGCCGATAACCCGGAAGCCCTCGCGCAGGCTCAGCGCTTCGACCAGATAGCCGTTGTAGAAGGCGAGCAGCGCGCCGAGCAGAACGGTCGCGGCGGCCGCCCAGCGGAAGTAGAACAGGGCATTGGGCGCAATGTGCTTGCTCACCGCCGGCTTCAGCTCTGCCGGGATGGCCGGCATGGTCGGGATCTGAACGAAGTTGAAATAGTAAAGCAGCCCGATCCACAGGATCCCGGCCACGACGTGGAGCCAGCGCAGCACGACCACGACGTTCACTGTGTCGGCATGGAGGCCCATCATCAGGGCGATCGCGGCGACCACCCCCAACGCCAGAGTCAGGTTCAGATTCTCGAGTAGCTTGCCCATTGTCACCCCCATTTTGCGCGCATTCCTCGCGTAAGATCGCGCCTGGCCCGGCAATAGGCCCGCGCCCGCCCCGCCGCAAGATTTTCACCTAATCCCGGGAGCCTCGCGGGGTCCTCGCCGGTTGGGCCTTTGCCAATCATACGAATGAGGACCAGCCCCGATGCCGTTCATCCTTCCCGACCTGCCATTTCCCAAGGACACGCTGGGCGAAGTCATGTCCGCCGAGACGTTCGACTTTCACCACGGCAAGCACCACAAGGCTTATGTCGACAAGACCAATGGAATGGTTGGCGAGAAGGGCCTTGAAGGCGCGTCATTGGTCGAGGTGATCAAGGCGGCCGGGGCCAAGGGCGACAAGGGCCTGTTCAACAACAGCGCGCAGATCTGGAACCACAGCTTCTTCTGGCAATGCCTGGCGCCGGAAGGCTCGACCAGTCCGTCGGGCCGGCTGAAGGACATGATCGCCAGCGATTTCGGCGATCACGCCACTTTGGTCGACAAGCTGGCGACCGAAAGCGCCAATCATTTCGCTTCGGGCTGGGGCTGGCTGGTGCTCAACAACGGCAAGCTCGAGGTCACGTCGCTTCACGACGCCGACACGCCGGTCGTGCACGGCATGACACCGCTGCTGACGCTCGATGTGTGGGAGCA
>DASTDT010000162.1:0-3598 GCA_035710225.1 Sphingomicrobium sp. | reverse complement strand
CGTACGACCTCGACCAGCGCCACCGCCGGATAGTGGTCGCCGATCACCGACTTCCAGATCGGCGCGAGCTCGTCGCGGCTGGTGAGATATTCCTGCACGTCGGTGACGTAGATGGTCAGCCGAACGATATGCTCGGGCCCCGCGCCGCCTTCCTCGAGGATCGCGCAGATATTCCGGAGTGCCTGTGCGAACTGCTCGTCGAGGCGGTGCGACACCAGCATCTCGCGTTCGTCCCAGCCGATCACCCCGGCGGTGAAGATCATCCGCCCCGCCGCGGAGACACCGTTCGAATAGCCCTTCGGCCGGGGCCAGCCGGGCGGGTGCAGGATAGTCATTGGCTAGCCTCCTTGAGGATCGAGCGGGCGATGATCTGGCGCTGCACCTCGCTTGCGCCTTCGTAGATGCGCAGGGCGCGAATCTCGCGGTAAAGCTGCTCTACCTTGGCGCCAACGGTAACTCCGAGACCGCCGTGCATCTGGACTGCCATGTCGATTACCTTTTGCGCCGCCTCGGTGGCGTGAAGCTTGGCCATAGCCGCGGCGCGGCGGTTGTCGCCCCCGCCCGAGTCCTGCTGCCAGGCGGCGCGCGCGATCAACAACGCCGAGGCATCTATCAGGGTCGCCATTTCGCCCAGGCGGTCCTGGGTCACGGCATTGTCGGCGAGGGTCGAAGCGCCGAACCTACGGGTCCGGGCGAACGCAAGCGCTTCGTCGAGCGCCCGCCTGGCGAACCCGAGTGCCGCGGCGCCGACGGTGACCCGGAACAGGTTGAGCGTCTCCATCGCGATCCGGAAGCCTTCCTCGGCCGCTCCGAGCGGCTGCGCGCGCACCTTGTCGAAGCGGAGCCGGGCGAGCGGGTGGGGGGCGATGACTTCGATCCGCTCAGCCACCTTCAGGCCGGGGTCGTCGCCGCGGACGATGAACGCGGAAATGCCCCCGGCCCCGCCTTCGCCGGTGCGCGCGAAAACCGTCAGTACGTCGGCGATCGTGCCGTTGGAAATGTAGCTTTTCTCGCCGCTCAGCCGCCATTCGCCCCCGTCATGCTCGGCGGTCATGCCGATGTTGGCGGCGTCGGAGCCGGTGTCCGGTTCGGTCAGTGCGTAAGCAGCAATCACGTCTCCGCTCGCGACTTTCCCCAGCCATTCGCCCTTTTGGGCATCGCTTCCGAAAAGGCTGATCGCGCCCGATCCGAGGCCCTGCATGGCGAAGGCGAAGTCGGCGAGACCGTCGTGATAGGCGAGGGTCGCTCGGGCGACGGCAAGGCTCCGCACGTCGGGAGCGCGCCCGTCTCGAGCGACGGTGAGCTCCAGGAAACCGGCCTTGCCGAGCCCGGCGACGAGCGACCGACAGGCCGAATCCACGTCCGGCTCGTGGGCGCAAGCTTGGGCTCGGCCCCACTGGTCGGTCTGCTCGGCAAGTGCACGATGGGCAGGCTCGAAGAACGGCCAGTCGAGCCACTCAGTCACCCTTGAACTCCGGTTTGCGCTTGGCCGCGAAGGCCTCATAGGCGCGCTTGAAGTCGTTGGTCATCATGCAGTCCGCCTGCGCCTCGGCCTCCATGTCGATCGCTTCGGCGATGCCGACGTGCCATTCCGAGTCGAGCATCGCCTTGGTCGTCGCGTGGGCGAGGTTGGGGCCGTCGGCGAGCGAGCGCGCGAGTGCAAGCGCATCGTCGAGGACCTGATCGCTAAGCCGATTGAAGAAGCCCCACTGCAAGCCTTCCTCCGCGGTCATCGTCCGGCCGGTGAACAAAAGTTCGGCGGCTCGGCCGTGGCCGATGATCCGCGGCAGCATTGCGCAAGCGCCCATGTCGGCGCCGCTGAGGCCGACGCGGACGAACAGGAAGGCGGTCTTTGCACTGCGCGCTGCGAGGCGAAGGTCGCTGGCCATCGCCAATATGGCCCCGGCCCCGGCGCACACGCCGTCGACCGCGGCGATGATCGGCTGCGGGCAGCACCGCATCGCTTTTACCAGGTCGCCGGTCATCCGCGTGAAGTCGAGCAGGCCCTCGCGGTCCATGTGGGTCAGTGGACCGATGATCTCGTGAACGTCGCCGCCCGAGCAGAAATTGCCGCCGGCGCCGGCCAGCACCACCGCCTTCACCGACGGCGTCGCGACCAACGCCCGGAACAGATCGCGAAGCTCTGCATAGCTGTCGAAGGTCAGTGGATTCTTGCGTTCGGGCCGGTCGAGCGTGATTGTCGCCACGCCGTGCTTGAACGTCCAGCGGAAGTGGCTTGGCTCCAGCGTGTGCGGGTCGAGGCTCATGCCGTGGTCCCTCCGTCGATGGTTACGCACGCGCCAGTTATCGACCGGCTCGACGGGTGCAGCAGGTGGACGATCGAAGCGGCTACCTCCTCGGCGGTGACCAGCCGGCCGTTGGCGTTCATCGCAGCCAGCGCGGCGCGCGCCTCGTCGTCGCTTCGGCCGGTTGTGCGGGAAATCCGTTCCGCGCTGTCGTCCACCATCGGCGTGTCGACGAACGCCGGGCAGACCGCGTTCACCGTCAGGCCGGTGCGGGCATATTCCAGCGCCAGGCTCTTGGTCAGTCCGACTGCGCCATGCTTGGACGCGACATAGGGCGCGGCATAGGCGGCGCCCTTGAGGCCGGCGACCGAGGCCACGACGATCAGGCGCTTGTCGTCCCCGTCGAGCAGGTCGGGAAGCGTGAGCTGAGCGCCGTCGAACAGGGACGTGAGGTTGGTGGCGATGATGCGGTCCCATGACTCGCGGCTAGTTTTGCGGAACGGCGCGCTGTCGCCGACCCCGGCGTTGAGGATGACGAAGTCGAACGGGCCGTTTGCGCGGCGGGCTTCGTCAAACGCAGCTTCCATCGCCGAACGGTCAGTGATGTCGGCGGGAATGGCGAGGCCTCCGGTTTCCGCGGCGACCGCTTCGAGCGGCTCGCGGCGGCGGCCGAGCAGCGAGACCCGGGCACCCTCGGCGGCGAGCATCCGGGCGGTCGCGGCGCCGATGCCGGTGCCGCCGCCGGTGATCAGCGCATGGCGATTGTCGGCCCAGCCCACGGCGGCTTCTCCCTCACTTCACGAGGACGCTAGGCACGGACGGAGCCGCTTGCAAGGCGGCGCTCGGGGTCATAGCGTCCGGCCATGCAAACGGGCACGCTGATCGCGCTTGCGATCTACTTCATCGCAATGCTGGGCATCGGCTTCTACGCTTGGCGCAAGTCGACTCAGGACAGCGAAGGCTATCTGCTTGGCGGGCGCGACCTCGGCCCGGCGGTGACCGCCCTGTCGGCTGGGGCATCGGACATGTCCGGCTGGCTGATGCTCGGCCTTCCCGGCGCGATCTTCCTAAGCGGGCTCGGCCAAGCGTGGATCGCGGTCGGCCTCGTCATCGGCGCCTACCTCAACTACCGCCTCGTCGCTCCGCGACTTCGAACCTACACCGAGCTGGCCGGCGACGCGATCACCGTGCCCGACTATTTCGAGGAACGCTTCCGCGACAACAGCCATGCCCTTCGGCTGGTGTCCGCGGTCGTGATTATCGTCTTCTTCGCGCTCTATACGTCGGCCGGAATGGTGGCCGGCGGAAAGTTCGCGGTGTCCGCGCTTGGGTGGGATTACCTCACCGGGATC
>DASTDT010000161.1:0-3010 GCA_035710225.1 Sphingomicrobium sp. | reverse complement strand
TGCCGGACCCTGCCGCCCAGAGAACAAAAGAGCAACGCATTTTGGACGCCGAAACGCTTCGGACCGCCGCGCTGGAATCGAAAGCCTGGCCCTATGAGGAGGCGCGCAAGCTCCTGAAGCGCTGGCCGGATGGCAAGCCTGACAACGCGCCCGTCATCTTCGAGACCGGCTACGGCCCCTCGGGCCTGCCGCACATCGGCACCTTCAACGAGGTGCTTCGCACCACCTTCGTCCGCCGCGCCTATGAGGAGATGACCGGCCGGCCGACCCGGCTGATCGCCTTCAGTGACGACATGGACGGGCTTCGCAAGGTGCCCGACAACGTGCCCAACTCCGAGCTTCTCCACGCCCATCTCGGCAAGCCGCTGACGAAAATCCCCGACCCGTTCGGAAGCCACGCGAGCTTCGCCCATCACAACAATGCTATGCTGTGTGGTTTCCTCGACCGCTTCGGCTTCGATTACGAGTTCCTGTCGGCGACCGACTGCTATTCATCCGGCCGCTTCGACGACGTGATCCGCCAGGTCCTCTGCAACTGGGACGCGGTGATGGGCGTGATGCTCCCCACCCTTCGCGAGGAGCGGCGCAAGACCTATTCGCCGGTGCTTCCGATCTCGCCGACCAGCGGCATCGTCCTGCAGGTGCCGGTCGAGGTCGTCGATGCCGCAGCCGGGATCATCGCCTTCGAGGATGAAGGCCGGCGGGTTGAGCAGTCGGCGCTGGGCGGCCACGCCAAGCTTCAGTGGAAAGTCGACTGGGCGGCGCGCTGGGTCGCGCTCGGGGTCGACTATGAAATGTCCGGCAAGGACCTGATCGACAGCGTCGTCCAGTCGGGCAAGATCGCGCGAATCCTCGGCGGCCGCCCGCCCGAGGGCTTTAATTACGAGATGTTCCTCGACGAGAAGGGCGAGAAAATCTCCAAGTCGAAGGGCAATGGGCTGAGCCTCGAGGAATGGCTCCGCTACGGAAGCGAGGAGAGCCTCGCCTTCTACATCTATCGCGAGCCGAGGAAGGCGAAGAGCCTGCACCTTGGAGTTATCCCGCGCGCGGTCGACGAATATTGGCAGTTCCGGGAGCGCTATCCCGAGCAGCCGGTCGAGCAGAAGCTTGGCAACCCGGTCCACCACATCCATGCGGGCAAGGTCCCCGCGCAGACGCTGCCGGTCACCTACGGGCTACTCCTCAACCTCGTCAGCCTGCCCGGAGTCCATGACCGCGAGACGGCGTGGAAGTTCGTTCAGCGCCATGCGCCCGAAACGTCGCCCGAAACGCATCCCGAGCTCGACCGGCTGATCGCGCTCGCGGTCAATTACGCGCGCGACTTCGTCGTTCCGAACCTGAAGAAGCGGCCGCCGACGGCGCAGGAAGCCGCGGCCCTGCGCGACCTCGATTCAGGGCTTGCGAAGCTTCCCGAAGATGCCGAGGCAGAAGCGATCCAGCACCTCGTCTTCGAAATCGGCAAGGCGCATTACGGCAAGGACAATCTGCGCTCCTGGTTCCAGGCGCTCTACGAAACCCTGCTCGGCTCGGCCCAGGGTCCGCGCATGGGCAGCTTCATCGCGCTTTACGGAATCGACAACAGCCGGCGGCTGATCGAGGAGGCTCTGCGCGAGGTGTAACGTTCTTCGCCATTCCCGCGAAAGCGGGAACCCAGTCGATGGCAGCGAAACCCACTTTGATCCGGGCATGGCCAGCGGAACCGCGCGCCCCTGGAATCATTCACGCACTATCGCCGGCTCGCCGCAAGCCCCGCCCATGCCGGCCCGCCGACCGCATGAGGAATCGCAAATGTCCCGGACGAACCGCAAGCCAAGCCGCGCCCGCCGCATCTGGCGGGCTGCCCAAGCCGTCTTCGCCGCTGGGGTGTTGTTGGCCTCGGCGTCCGGCCTTGCCCGGACCCTCCACGTCTACGGGCCCGGCGGCCCCGCCCCCGCAATGAAGGAGGTCGCTCAATCATTCGAGCGAAGGACCGGCACGAGGGTGATCGTCACCGCCGGGCCGTCCTCGACATGGCTGACGCAAGCCAAAGCGAACGGCGACATCATCTTTTCGGGCAGCGAGAACATGATGTCGGATTTCCTGCGCCAGCTCGGCTCGCTGATCGCCGCGGAAACGGTCGAGCCGCTTTACATCGGGCCTTCGACCATTCTCGTCCGGCCGGGCAACCCGCGCGCGATCCGCGGGGTCCGCGATCTCGCCAGAGAGGGCTACAAGATAATGGTCGTCGGCGGCGCAGGCCAAATCGGCATGTGGGAGGATGTCGTCGCAAGAACCGGCGAGCGCCAACTGCTCGCCGGATTCCGGCGCAACATCGCTGTGGAAGCGACCAGCAGCGGCGAAGCGCTGGAACGCTGGAAGCAGGATCCGGCGATCGACGCCTGGCTTATCTGGAACCACTGGCAGATCGCCAATGCCGATGTCGCCGATGCCGTGCCTGTCGAGCAGAACCTGCGCATCTGGCGGCCGATGGACGCCGGGCTGATGGCGCGGTCGAAGGACGATGCCGACGCCCGCCGCTTTTTCGAGTTCCTCACCTCGCCCGAGGCGCGGGCGATCTTCGAGAAGAGCGGCTGGTCGCGCTGACCCGCCGGCGGTGAAGCCGTCCGGCTTTTAGCCGACCGGTGCAGCCGCCCTCTTCTCTTCAATCCACCTGTCGATCTTCTGCTCCAGGATGGCGAGCGGCAGGGCGCCGGTCATCAGCACCTGGGCGTGGAATTCGCGGATGTCGAACCTGTCGCCGAGTTCGGCTTCGGCGCGCTTGCGCAGCTCCTGGATCTTGAGCGCGCCGATCTTGTAGGCGGTCGCCTGGCTCGGGATGACGATGTAGCGCTCGACCTCCGCGGTCGCATCGGTCTTGCCCATGCTGGAATGGGTCAGCATGTAATCGATCGCCTGCTCGCGCGTCCAACCCTTGGAATGGATGCCGGTGTCGACGACCAGCCGCATTGCGCGCAGCATCTCGTCGTCGAGCGTGCCCATGCGCTGGTACGGGTCCTTGTAGAAGCCCATG
>DASTDT010000160.1:0-3790 GCA_035710225.1 Sphingomicrobium sp. | reverse complement strand
CGCCCTGGCAAGGCGGCGCCTCTAGCAAAGCGCGCGGCGGTTCGCAACGCCGATCAATCCGCTCCATTTTGGGGCAAATAGTTAAAAGCTATTAACCTTTCGCTCCGTCCATGCATTGATGGCGGCGATGACCCTCGATCTAATCCTGTTTGCAGCCGCCGTTGCGGCGTCGCCCGCCACCGACTCCGGCCGCCCGGCGGGGTATGGCGGTGTCCGCGCCGAAGGGCGGGTGACGGTGCAGATTGTCGCCGGCGCCCGGATCGCGGCGTCGGAGGTTCAGCACCCGGCGCTACCGCCGCTCCAGGACAGCATCGTTCGAACTGCGGACGGTAGCCTTACCGCCGCTCGCCTGGTCGAGTTCAAGTAAGGGTTCAGCCGCCGACCGAGGCCAGCCGCAAGCGCAGATATTTGCCGCCGTCGGGAACGCCCATTTCGGCGCTATGGAACACTGCGCTGTCATTCGCCTCGATCCTGTCGGCAGGCGGAGCGATGGTCCAGCGATAGATCACCGTCAGCTTGTTGTCGGCCAGCAGTTCGGCTTCGAGCGGCGGGACTTTCTGGCTTTCGCTGGTCGGGTTGACGATCCGGCCGCTGACCGTGAACAGGTCGTTGCCGCTGGCCAGCCGCTGTCGGGCCTGGCTCAGCCCCATCACCTGCAATTGTGTGCCACCCGCCTCGGCCAGACCGATGCGCGCCTTTAGGCTGGCCGGCGCCAGGAACCAGAAGGCGACCGCGGCCAGCGCCGCCAGCAGCAGCGCGGCGAGCACCAGCCGCCATCCGCGGCGCGGCTCATCGATCGGCTCGTCGTGGAAATAGGGTTCGAACTCGACCCGCCCGTCATCGTCCTGCGCGTCGCTCGCGGGCTGCCCGCTCTCGGCCGGTTGCCATTGCTCCACCCCGCCCGCGTCGGCCGGCTCGGCGACCGGCAGCGGCTCGGGCGCGGTAAGGACGCTTTCGTCGGGATCGGGCACCGGCACCGGCTCCGCCGCCGCGGCACTCCCAGCGTCCAACTGCTCAGCCGGCGCGTCGACAGGTTCGGTCTGGTCCGGGTCGGGTTCGGATTCGGGGTCCTGGTGCCAGCTGGCCTTGCACGCCGCGCACCGCACTTGCCTGCCGCCCGCCGGAATGGCGCCGTCCTTGACGACATATTTGGTGCTGCATTCTGGACAGGTCAGGATCATGGCCGGCGCGCGAACCCTCCCGTTCGTGGATGAACCTTCGTAAACAGCATGTCGCAATCATTGGCAAGGCGAGCGCCGCGTGTCACTAGCTGGGCGAGTGAGCGGGCAAACCCCGCGCCGGATGCCGTCGGGGGAATGGATTGTCGACGATCGTCGAATTTGATCGGGTAGGGCTGCGCTACGGGACGGGCGCTGAAATCCTCCGCGATCTCGACTTCCGGCTTCAGCGCGGCGCGTTCTATTTCCTCACCGGACCGTCGGGCGCGGGCAAGACCTCGCTGCTCAAGCTGCTCTATCTGGCGCAGCGGCCGACCCGTGGCCGGTTGCGCCTGTTCGACCAGGATCTGGCCGATTTGCCGCGTGTCGCGCTGCCGGCATTCCGCCGCCGGATCGGCGTGATCTACCAGGACTTCCGCCTCGTCGGCCACCTCTCGGCGTTCGATAACGTCGCGCTCCCGCTGCACATCGCCGGCGCCAGCGAGGAGGAGATCGACGGGCCGGTGCGCGAAATGCTCGCCTGGGTCGGCCTCGCTGACCGCTCGAGCGCCCGGCCGGCGACCTTGTCGGGCGGCGAGCAGCAGCGCGTCGCTATCGCCCGTGCGGTCATCGCCCGGCCCGAGCTGCTGGTCGCCGACGAACCGACCGGCAACGTCGATTCCGACATGGCCAAGCGGATCCTCTATCTGCTCGGCGCGCTCAACCGGCTGGGAACGACGATCGTCGTCGCGACGCACGATTTGTCGCTGGTCGCAGCCACCCCAGGCGCTCACCTGATGCGGCTCGACAAGGGCATGCTGGTCGATCCCACCGGCGCGCTGCGCCACCCGCCGGTGGCGGAGAAGACGCAATGATCGCCGCCCTGGTCGCTGCAACCCCGGCCGAGCGACGGCTGCTCGGCGGCACCCAGTTCAAGGGGCCCACGCCCTATGTGCTGGCGATCATGACCTTCGTGATGGTGATCATCGCCGCCGCCGGACTTGCCCTGGCCGGGGCTGCGAGGCAGGCCGCGGCAGGCGCCGAAAGCCGATTTTCGGTGCAGGTGCCGGGCGGGTCCGACCGGCAGGAAGCGGTCGTCGCTGTGCTCCGCCAGGTCGATGGAGTGGCCGCGGTTCGCCCGGTCGCGACGGCCGACATGCGGGCAATGCTCGAACGCTGGCTCGGTCCCGAAGGCGCTGCCGAGGACCTCCCGCTTCCAGCGCTGGTCGATGTCGACCTTGCCCCGCAGGTGCAGCCGGCGACAGTCGGGCAAGCGATCGAGCGGCGGATCCCGGGAGCGCAATTCGTTGCCCAGCGCGAGGCGCTCGCGCCGCTCACGGCGGCGCTGCGCTCGCTCGGCCTGCTGGCGATGCTGCTGGTGTTGCTGGTCGCCGCCGCCACCGCGGCCGCCGTCGTGCTTGCCACCCTGGGCGCGCTGGTCGCGCAGCGCACGACGATCGACGTCATGCACGGCATCGGCGCGACCGACGAGCAGATCGCGCGGCTGTTCCAGCGCCGGATCGCGCTCGATGCCCTGGCCGGCGGAACGGTAGGGGCGGTCGTCGCCGGCCTCGTCCTGTTGCTCCTTGCTGGAACGCTCGGCGCCTGGGCCCAGGGGTTCAACGCGGAAACATTGCTGGGCCCGCTCGACATCGCCCTGCTTGCGCTGCTTCCGATCCTGGGCACCATATTGGCGACGTTCGTCGCTCGCCGGGCGGTGCTTCGATCGCTGGGGGACCGGCTGTGATTCTTCGCTTCGGCGCCCTCGCGCTGATCCTCTACGGGCTGGGCTTCTTCCTGTTCTCGGTGACGCTCGGAACGCCGGCCCCGGCCGAGGCGCGAACCGATGCCATCATCGCCATTACCGGCGGCGAGGGCCGAATCGAGCAGGGTGTGGCGATGCTCGGGCAAGGCCGCGGCAAGCGCATGCTCGTCGCCGGGGCAGACCCGGCGGTGACCAAGGCCGATCTCGTCCGCCGCCTCGGCGGCCGGCGGCGGCTGGTCGATTGCTGCGTCGACCTCGGCTCGGAATCGGTCGACACGCGCTCTAACGCGGAAGAGGCGCGGCGGTGGGTGGAGCGGCGCGGCTACCGCTCGGTCCGGCTTATCACCAACGACTGGCACATGCGCCGGGCCAATTACGAATTCCGGCGCCAGCTCGGCGAGAAGGTGACCATCGTGCCCGATGCCGTCCGGAGCGAGCCGCGCTTCGTCACTTTGTTCGGCGAGTATAACAAGTATCTTCTCCGCCGAATTGCCGTGTGGCTCGACATCTGATGGCCGTCCTTCGCGCGATATTGTTCAACCTTCTGTTCTACCCCGGAACGCTCATTCACTGCGTCGGGGTCACCGCGGTGAGCCCGTTCGGCTCCGGCCCGGTCCAGGCGGTCGTCCACAGCTGGTCGCGGATGCATTATTGGCTGATCCGTCACGTCATGGGGATCCGGTTCGAATGGGACGGCGCAATCCCGCCAGGTCCCTACCTCATCGCCGTCAAGCATGAATCGATGGTCGAGGCGATCGACACGCTGCGCTTCGCCGACACGCCAGTGGTGGTGCTCAAGCGCGAGCTGGCGGACATTCCGTTGTTCGGCTGGGTGACTCGACGTTATGGCGTCATTCCAGTCGACCGC
>DASTDT010000159.1:0-7483 GCA_035710225.1 Sphingomicrobium sp. | reverse complement strand
AAAGCGGCGACGGCCGCCTTGAAGAAGAAGGGGGCCGAACTGGTCGCGGTGGAGGCCAACCCGATCGACCGCGTCTGGGCCGATCGCCCTGCGCCCTCGACGGCGCGGCTGGTGGTCCAGCCCGAGCAATTGGCGGGCAAGTCGTCGGCGCAAAAGCGCCACGAGGTGGCCGACTGGCTGGTCGAGAAAAAGGCCGATGCGGCCGTGCTCGCGGCGCTCGATTCGATCGCCTGGACCTTGAACGTGCGCGGCGCCGACGTCAGCCATACGCCGGTCGCTTTGGCGTTCGCGGTGGCGCACAAGGACGGCACCGCGGACCTGTTCGTCGCCGGGGAGAAGGTCGGCGACGATGTCCGCGCCCATCTCGGCAACGGCGTGCGACTGCATGAGCGCGACGCGTTCGAGGATTATCTCAAGACGCTGTCCGGAAAGGCGGTGGTAGTCGACCCGGAGCGATCGGTGGCGGCGATCGGCCAGGCGCTGGAGGAGGGCGGGGCGCGAATCTTCAAGCGCCGCGACCCGACCGTGCTTCCGCGCGCAATCAAGAACGATGCCGAGATCGGCGGCCATAAGGCAGCCCAGGCGCGCGACGGAGCGGCGGTGGCCCGCTTTCTGAAATGGGTAGAGGACGAGGCGCCGAAGGGCGGGCTCGACGAGATGATCGCCGCCGAGAAGCTCGAGGGACTCCGCCGCGAGCACGGCGACCTCCGGGACCTCAGCTTCGACACCATTTCCGCCTTCGGGCCAAACGGGGCGCTCCCGCATTACAAGGGCACCGCCGAATCCAACCTGCCGTTCAAGCCTGGCACGCTCTATCTGGTCGATTCGGGCGGCCAGTATCAGGACGGCACCACCGACATCACGCGCACCGTGCCGATCGGCGAGCCGACCGAAGAAATGCGCGACCGCTTCACGCGCGTGCTCCAGGGGCACATCGCCATCGCCACCGCTCTGTTCCCCAAGGGCACGCGCGGAAGCCAGCTCGACAGCTTCGCCAGGCGGCCGCTGTGGGAAGCGGGCTGCGACTACGCCCACGGCACCGGCCACGGGGTCGGCAGCTTCCTCTCGGTCCACGAAGGGCCGCAGCGGATTTCACCGGTCGGATCGAGCCAGTCGGGCGGCGATGAGCCGCTGGCCTCGGGGATGATCCTCTCCAACGAGCCGGGATATTACAAGGCGGGCGAATACGGCATCCGCATCGAGAACCTCGTGCTGGTGGTCGAGAAGACCGTGGCTGGCGCCGAGAAGGACATGCTCGGCTTCGAGACGCTGACCTTCGCGCCGATCGACAAGAGGCTGGTTGTCGCCGGGATGCTGTCCGAGCGCGAGCGCCAGTGGCTCGACGCCTATCACGCCGACGTGCTTCGGATCCTCGGGCCGCAACTCAAGGGCGACGACCTCGCCTGGCTCAAGGACCAGTGCGCGCCGCTCTAGGAATGGTCGCGCTTCGTTTCGTCCCGATCGGGCTGGCGCGCCTGCGCCTTGCGCTTGCGCAGATTCTCGCGCAGCGCGGCGGCGAGGCGTTGCTCGCGTTCCTTGTCGTTGCGGGCCATGCGGCATCTATCGGTTGACAGCCGAGCGCGCGCAAGGCCATAGGCCCGCCCGTCCTCCAGACATGCTGCCGTAGCTCAGTGGTAGAGCGCATCCTTGGTAAGGCTGAGGTCGTGAGTTCAATCCTCACCGGCAGCACCATTTCCACGCACAGGACCGCCGGGGGCAGTCCGAGCATGGAAATCCGGAGCGAAGCGAAGGTCAAATCCTCGCATTGACGGGGCACGAGCGGAAGGCCATTCGCCGTGCCGATGCGCTTCTTCTCCGACAATGCCGCCGCCTGCCATCCAGCCGTCCTCGACGCGCTGGCCGCCGCTAACCGGCTCGACACGGCCTATGACGGCGATGCGTGGAGCTTGGCGCTGGACGGCGCCTTTTCCGACCTGTTCGAAACGCCGGTCGAAGCGCTGTGGGTGACCACCGGGACCGCCGCCAACAGCATTGCCCTGGCCATGCTGTGCCCGCCCGAAGGCGCGGTGCTGTGCCACCGCGACGCCCATATCGAGAATGACGAGGCCGGCGCCCCGGCCTTCTACAACGGCGGTGCCAAACTGCTGCTGCTCGACGGGCCAGGCGCGAAGGTGACTCCGGAGGCAGTCAAAGCCGCCTGCGCCCGGGTCCGGCCCGATGTCCACCAGGTCCAGCCGGCCGCGCTCAGCATCACCAACGCCACCGAATATGGCCTTGCCTATTCGCCTGCCGAGACCGCCGCCCTGGGCGAAACCTGCAAGGCACTCGGACTTGGCTTTCACATCGATGGCGCGCGCTTCGCCAATGCCGTCGCGGCGACCGGCGCCAGCCCCGCCGAGCTGACCTGGCAGGCGGGCGCGGACGTCTTGAGCTTCGGCTTCGTCAAGAACGGCGGGATGAACGCCGAAACGATGATCTTCTTCACGCCCGGTCACGCCGAGCGCGCGAAGCGCCTGCGCAAGCGCTCCGGACACCTGATGAGCAAGGGCCGTTTTGCCGCGGCGCAGATACTGGCGCTTCTCGCCGAGGGCCGCTGGCTCGACAACGCCCGCGCCGCCAACGCCGCAGCGGCGGCGCTGGCCGAGGCGTGCGGGCCCGAGCGGCTGGTCCATCCCGTCGAGGCCAATGAACTGTTCGTAAGGATGACAGCCGAGGAGGCGGCTTCGCTTCGCGGCCAGGGCTTCGATTTTTACGACTGGGCCTCCGGAGAAGTGCGGCTGGTGACAAGCTGGGATCAGGATATGGATGCCGTCGGCCGGCTCGCCGCCGCCATTCGCGCGCTGTGAACTCGCCGCCGGCCGGCGCGCGTTCGGTCGTCGTCCCGTTCATCGTCTTCACCTTGGTGTGGGGCTCGACCTGGATCGTGATCCGCGACCAGCTCGGATCCGGCGACGCGGCCGTGCCGGCGCAATGGTCGGTCGCCTACCGCTTCATCCTCGCGGCGGCGGCGATGTTCGCGGTGGCCAAGTGGAACGGCGACCGGCTCGCGCCCGACAAGCGCCTGCTAATTGCCGCGGCGGTAATCGGCATCTCGCAGTTCACCATCAACTTCAACGCCGTCTACATGGCCGAGCATTTCATCACCTCGGGGCTGGTGGCGACGGTGTTCGGGCTTTTGATGCTGCCCAATGCGCTGCTCGCCTGGTGGATGCTCGGCCATCGCCCGACCGGCCGCTTTCTCGGCGCCAGCGCCATCGCAGCGGCGGGAATCGCTTTGCTCTTCGTCCATGAGCTTCGCTCCAACCCGGTGCTCGACGGCGGCAAGCTGGCGATCGGCATCGGCTGGACCATCGTTGGCCTGCTCGGGGCCTCGCTGTCCAACGTCTATCAGGCGCGCGAGCGGGTGCAGAAGCTGCCGTTGTTCGCGATGCTTGCCTGGGCGATGCTGATCGGCGCGGCGCTCGACGTGGTCATCGCCTTCGCGCTGGCAGGGCCGCCGGTGATCGAGACTCGTCCCGGCTATTGGCTCGGCCTCGCCTGGCTCGCGCTGGCCGCATCGGTGCTTTGCTTTTCGCTCTATTACCCGGTGGTTCGGCGGATCGGGCCCGGCAAGGCCGCCTATTCGAGCGCGATCGTGCCGATCATCGCCATGGCGCTGTCGACCGCGTTCGAGGGCTTTCGCTGGACCGCTTTGGCAGCCGCGGGCGCGATGCTGGCGATCGGCGGGATGGTGCTGGCGCTATGGACCCGCCAGCGCCCGCTCGACGTCCCCAACCCCGACGCGGGCTAGTTCGCAGGCTTGTCCCGGGTCATCACCATCATCTTGCGCTGTTCGGGTGGAAGCTCGGCGAGGTGTCGCGCCTTCCACTCCATCGCCATCCTGACCCGGGTTCGCCCGGACGGGTGGTCGTAGAACAGGACCTCTTCCCACGCCGCCGGCTCGATCTTGCGATATTCGCTCAATTGCATGGCGGTCATGGCGAAGCCGTCGGGCTCCTTGGCGGCGGCGAGGCCGAAGGCGTCGGCCTCGCTCTCGTGGATGCGGATGATCGAGTTGAACACCAGTCCGGCCGGGACCATCAGCAGCGCCAGCAGCGCGTACAGCAAGGGCGCGGAAGCCGGGTCCGCAATGTCGCGCACCTTCCAGCGCGCCCCGTAGCGCGCCAGCAGCCTGGGCGCGGCCCAGGCAAGGATGGCGAAGCCGATCAGGGTCATGACCGCCAGATAGGCCAGCAATTTCTGGATATGGTAGAGTTTGTAATGGCCCATTTCGTGGCCCATCACCGCCTTGATCCCGTGGATGTTCGAGCGCTCGAGGAGGTTGTCGTTGAGCGCGATCCGGATGGTCGGACCCAACCCGGCGACATTGGCGGAAATCCGCTTGGTCTGCCTCGACGCGTCGACGACATAGACGTCATTGGCGGGAATGCGCTGCTCGTGGGCGATGCGCAGGATCTCGCTCCGCACCGGCCCGGGCGGCATCGGCGTATACTTGTTGAACAAAGGCTCGATGAACAGCGGCGAGAGCATGATCATCACCGCCAGAAGCGCGGTCACCGCGCCCGCGCCCCACAGCCACCAGCGCTTCGGGCTGACCCTTATGACGGCGTAGAGGATGACGAAGAAGATCGCGCCGACGACCAGCCCGACGCCGCTGGCAATCGCCAGCTCCTTGGCCCATTCCCCGAAGCTCTGGTTGCTTAAGCCATATTGGTGCTCGCGATAGAAGGAGACGTAGATGCTCCACGGCAGCGCCATCAGCGATCCGGCGATCCCGAACGGAACCGAGTAGAGAGCGGGCTGAAGCCAGCGGTGCCTGGTGACCCGGCCCGCCCAGGCGCTCCACTTGGCCGACCAGCCGAGGTGGAGCATCAGCCCGTAGGTGACGAGTGCGACCAGCGCGCTCCACAACGGCAGCCAATAGCCGCCTTCGAAATAGGAATCGCTCTTGGCCCGCGCCGCGCCCTGAAGCGTGTCGAGATAGGCGCGCGTCGCGGCCTCCGCGTCGAACGCAGCCGCGGTGCTGGCAGCGGCCAGCATCATGCTCGTGATCGTCATCCCCGTTCCTCCCCGGAACGGGCACGATAACCAAGGCGGGGCCGACCGCAAAGCGCGCAATCGGCCGCGGCACGGATAGTCCGCCGTTGCGCGCCCGCACTCCACTCTCTAGCTCCGAAGGATGGACGCCAGAACCAACCCCGAAGCCCCTCCGTCGCCCGAACATGTCACCATCCGCCGAGAGGACTATCGCCCGCCCGACTGGCTGGTGAGCGAGGTCGCCCTAGACCTCGACCTCGACCCACAGCGGACCCGGGTGAGCTCGGTCCTCAAGGCCGCGCGCAATGGCGCGCATGACCGGCCGCTGCGGCTTGCCGGCGAAGGGCTGAGGCCGATCCTAGTCACCGTCGACGGCGAGGCAGCGCAGTGGGCGATGGACGGCGGCGATCTGGTCATCGAAGTGACGGGCGACAGCGCCGAGGTCGGCACCGAGCTGGTCATCGCGCCGGCCGCCAACACCCAGCTGATGGGCCTCTACGAATCGGGCGGCATCCTGTGCACCCAATGCGAGGCGGAGGGTTTCCGGCGGATCGCCTTCCACCCCGACCGGCCAGACGTGCTCAGCATTTATCGGGTGCGGATGAGCGCCGACAAGGCGCGCTACCCGGTGCTTCTGGCCAACGGCAATCCGGTCGCGGCGGGCGAGCTCGAAGGCGGGCGCCACTGGGCCGAATGGCACGATCCGTTCCCCAAGCCGTCCTACCTGTTCGCGCTGGTTGCCGGCGACCTGGCCGCGCTCAAGGACAGCTTCACGACAATGAGCGGTCGCATGGTCGAGCTCGGCATCTGGGTGCGCGAGGGCGACCTGCCCAAGACCCGCCACGCCATGGCCAGCCTCAAGCAGGCGATGGCCTGGGACGAGCAGGCCTATGGCCGCGAATATGACCTCGACCGCTTCAACATCGTCGCGGTCGACGACTTCAACTTCGGGGCGATGGAGAACAAGGGCCTCAACATCTTCAACTCGCGCTACGTGCTGGCCGAAACCGAAACCGCGACTGATGCCGATTTCGACGCCATCGCCGGGGTCGTCGGCCACGAATATTTCCACAATTGGTCGGGCAATCGGGTGACCTGCCGCGACTGGTTTCAGCTCAGCCTCAAGGAAGGCTTCACGGTCTTTCGCGACCAGAGCTTCTCGGCCGACATCGGTTCGGCGGCGGTCAAGCGGATCGACGACGTCCGGCTGCTTCGCGCCGTCCAGTTTCCCGAGGATTCGGGCCCTCTGGCGCATCCCGTGCGGCCGGATTCCTATCTCGAGATCGCCAATTTCTACACCGCGACGATCTACAACAAGGGCGCCGAGCTGATCCGCATGATGCGCATTTTGCTTGGCGCCGAGGCGTTCCGGCGCGGAACCGACCTCTATTTCGAGCGCCACGATGGCCAGGCCGCCACCTGCGACGATTTCGTGGCCGCGCTGGAAGAAGCTAGCGGCGTCGACCTCGCCCATTTCAAGCTTTGGTATTCGCAGGCCGGAACGCCTCGGGTCGAGGCGCGGCTCGACGGCGGCACACTGCGTCTCAAGCAGAGCATGCGTCCGACTCCCGGGCAGGACTCCAAGCAGCCGATGGTCATTCCGCTCGCGACGCGTCTCATCGGCCGGTCGGGCGAGCTCGGCGAGGAACGGCTGATCGTCCTCGACCAGGCCGAGCAGGCGGTCACTTTCGAACGCTCGCCCGAAGGCGCGATGTTGTCGATCAACCGCGGCTTCTCGGCCCCCGTGAACATCAACGTCGAGCGATCGCCGGGCGAGCTCGAGGCGCTGGCGACCAGCGACGACGACCCGTTCGCCAGGTTCGAGGCGATCCAGGAGCTGGCGTACCGCGTGCTGGTCGAAGGGGGCGAGCCCGACGCCCTGGTCGCCGCGTTCGGGGCGACGCTAAGCTCCAATGCGCTCGACCCGGCCTACAAGGGCGAAGCGCTGACACTGCCGTCGGAAGGGCTGGTCGCCGAACGTTTCGACCGCTCCGACCCCGACCTCATCCACGACCGCCGCGAGGCTCTTCGCCGGGCGATCGGTGCGGCGCTCGCCGGCCCCCTCGCCGAGGCGCAGGCGGCGACCACGCGCGGCAGCGATCTGTCGGTCGCGGCCAAGGGCGTGCGGCGGCTTCGCACCGTTGCCCTTGCCCTGCTCAGCGCGGCCGACCCGGGGCGCGCCGCCGCGCTTGCCAAGGCGCAATATGATGCCGCCGACAACATGACCGACCGGCAGGGCGCGCTGGCGGTGCTGACGATGCTCGACGGGCCGGAGCGCGCCGAGGCGCTCGACGATTTCTACCGGCGTTTTGCCGGCGACCCGCTGGTGATCGACAAATGGTTCGCGCTCCAGGCGTCGGCTCCGCGATCCGATGCGCTCGACACGGTCGAGGCGTTGAAGGGCCACCCCGACTTCACCTTGAAGAACCCCAACCGCCTGCGCGCGCTGGCCGGCGGGCTGGCGTCGAACCACTGGCAATTCCAT
>DASTDT010000158.1:0-4551 GCA_035710225.1 Sphingomicrobium sp. | reverse complement strand
GGACTTGCTCGGCCCGGGCGACGATACGCGCGGCGAGGAAACGCACCCGCAATATCATCTCAAGCTGCTGCTCGACCGGATCGGAGTCGGCCGGGCCGAGGTCGAGACCTGGCGCAGCGCGGGCCGATCGGCGTCGCCCGCATCGCGCGGCCGGGCCGTCGTCAACGCCATGGTCACCGCCCGCTTCAGCGACAAATGGAGCCGCCTGCCGCCGCCGGAACGTCGGCTGCCGGGAGTCCGCGCCGCCGAATTCGCCGATCCGGCCGGCGAGGCGCTAGGGATCGCCATCGCTATCCGCGAGGCGCTCGAAACGCCGGAACGGACGGTAGCCCTGGTGACGCCCGACCGGACGCTTGCCAACCGCGTCGCCGGACATCTGGGGCGGTGGGGGATCGCCGCCGACGACAGCGCCGGCAAGCCGCTGTCGCAGAGCCCGGCGGGAACACTGGTGCTGGCGGCGGCCGCGCTCGCCGCCGAGGACTTCGCGCCGGTGGCGCTGCTTGCGCTGCTCAAGCATCCGCTTACCGGGCCGGGCGACCGGCTTGCCTGGCTTGCCGATTCCCGCGCCCTCGACCTCGCCCTGCGCGGTCCGCGGCCAGCCGGCGGCCTCGCCGGCCTCGATCGTCACTTCGCCGGTGGCCGGGCGGAGCGCGCCTGGGCCCGACTCCGGCCCCTGCTCGAGCCGCTCGAACAGGTCTCGGCGCCGTGCGACCTGGCGACGCTGTGCGCGACCCTCACCGCCTTCGTCTCGCCGCTTACCGGCGAGCGCGTGTGGGCCGGCCCGGCCGGCCGCTCGCTCGCGGAACTGGTGGGCAAGCTGATGTCCTCCGGGCCCGCGCTGCCTCTGTCGATGGACGAGGCGGAATGGGTGCCCGTGCTGCGCCTCTTGATGGACAATGTCGCGGTGCGGCCGCCGTACGGAGGGCACCCGCGGGTGGCCATCCTTGGCCTGATCGAGGCCCGCCTCCAGCAGGCCGATCTGATGATCCTCGGCGGCCTCAACGAAGGCGTTTGGCCGGCGCTTGCGGCGCCCGACCCGTGGCTTGCGCCCAAGGTCCGATCGCTGCTCGGACTGCAGGGCCTGGAGTTCCGCATTGGCCTGTCGGCGCATGATTTCGCCAGCGCGCTTGGCGCTCCCTCGGTTCTGGTCACCCGCGCCCGCCGCGACAGCCGCTCGCCGACCGTCGCCTCGCGCCTGTGGCTTCGGCTCGAAGCGATGACCGGCGGCTTGCCCCGCGATCGCCGGATCGAACATCATGCCAGGGCCATGGACGATCCGGGCACCCTGAAACCCGTCAGCCGGCCGAAGCCCGCGCCGCCCGTTGGGGACCGGCCGAGGACGATCAGCGTCACCGATGTCGATCGCCTGAAGGCGGATCCGTTCGCCTTCTACGCCAAGACCATGCTTCGGCTTCGCCCCCTCGACCCGATTGACGCCGACCAGAGCGCGGCGTGGAAGGGCACCGCGGTCCACAAGGTCCTGGAGCAGTGGTTCGAGGCCGGGGAATGCGAGCCCGACGACCTGCTACCGCGGGCCCGCGCCCTGATTGCCGGCGAGGCGATCCATCCGATGCTCCGCGCCTTGTGGCAGCCGCGCCTGCTCGAAGCGATCGACTGGATCGCGGCCGAGGAGCGCGCCAATCGCGACGCCGGGCGCAAGCCGGTCGCGGCGGAAAGGAAGGGCGCGACGACGATCGCCGGGATCCGCCTTGAGGGACGAGCCGACCGCATCGACGCCGTCCCCGGCGGCGGCCTTGCGATCGTCGATTACAAGACGGGCCAGCCGCCCAAGCCGGGGACCATCGACGAGGGGTTCGCGCTACAGCTCGGCCTGCTCGGGCTGATCGCCCGGGACGGCGGCTTCGCGGGTGTGTCCGGTATTCCGGTCGCGCATGAATATTGGTCGCTGGCGAAGAAGAACGGAAAGTTCGGTTTCCGTCAGTGTCCGGATTCGAAGATGGGCAGCGAGGCGTTCCTCCAGGCCACGCTGGCGCATTTCATCGCGTCGGCCAGTCAATGGCTGACCGGCGACGCCCCGTTCACCGCCAAGCTCAACCCGGCCTATGCGCCGTATGGCGACTATGACCAGCTGATGCGGCTCGACGAATGGTACGGCCGCGAGTGAGCGCTACTTTTTGGGCTTCTTGACCTTGGACGCATAGAGCAGGGCCGCGACGATCGCCGCCGAGCCGATGCCGACCGCGACCCCGGCCTTGACCAGCTTGGTTCTGCGCTCGCCGTCGCCGTCCTGCTCGCTCATCAACTCGCTCCGCCTTGTGTCAGTCACCGCTGATATTGCGATGATGCCCGCTTGGGAAGCGCCAACCGGCTTGCTACGGGTAGCCGATGCCGCGCCGCCGCCACGATCCCTTGAAGCCGCTCCACGACGAACAGCGGCTGGCCGCCGATCCCACCATCCATGCCGCGGTGTCGGCTTCGGCCGGCACCGGCAAGACCCAGGTGCTGACGGCACGGGTGTTCCGCTTGCTGCTGGGCGGGGTGCGCCCTGAATCGATCCTGTGCCTGACCTTCACCAAGGCTGGCGCCGCCGAAATGGCAAACCGCATCGGCGAGCGGCTCGCGCGCTGGGTGCGGATGAAGGACAGCGATCTGAAAAAGGACCTGTTCGCGCTCGGCGAGGCGACCGATCCGGTGACGCTCGACGAGGCCCGCCGCCTGTTCGCGCGGGTGCTCGAAGCGCCCGGCGGGCTTCGAATCCAGACCATCCACGCCTTCGCCCAGACCCTGCTCGCCGCTTTTCCAGCGGAGGCCGGGATCGCGCCTGGCTTCCAGCCGATCGAGGGTCGCGCCGAACAGCAGTTGGCGCGCCGGACGCTCGCCGCGCTCGCTGCCGAGGCCGAAGCGGGCGGCGACAGCGGGCTCATCTCCGACATCCAGGCGCTGTCGATGCGGCTCGGCGAGCAGGGCGCCGAGAAGTATCTGCTGACTTGCGCGCGCCGGGGCGAGGAGCTCGCCGCGCTCGGCGCCCCGGCGACGATCGAACCGGCGCTGCGCAAGCTCGTCGGACTTCAGGACGGCGATGTCGACGCGCTCATCGCCGACCATTGCCACGACGACCGCTTCGACTGCGATCTGCTCCGAACCATCGGCCGCGCCAACCTGGAGTGGGGCGGCAGTTACGGCCGCGCCCACGCTGCAGCGATCGACGAATGGCTGGCGCTCGACAGCGCCGGTCGCGCGGCGGCCCTGCACAAGCTCGCACTGGTGTTCCTCACCAGGGAAGGCGATCCGCGAAAGGTCATGGCCGGCCAGCTCAAGGCCCATCCCGCTTACGACGAAGACGCGGCGGCGATGGTCGAGGCGATTAGCGAAATCCTCGCCATGCGCTCGGCCGCCCAGCTGGTCGCGATCCAGGCCGCCGGGCTTCGCGCCGGCCAGGCCTATGCCGCCGCCTATGACCGCGCCAAGCGCGCCGCCGGCGTGGCCGATTTCGACGACCTCATCCGCTGGACCCGCGAGCTGCTCGCCAAGCCGGGGATCGGCGAATGGGTGCGCTTCAAGCTCGACCAGCGCACCGATCATATTTTGGTCGACGAGGCGCAGGACACCAACGCCGACCAATGGGCGATCGTGGATGCATTGCGCGAGGAGTTCTTCAGCGGCTCGAGCGAGTCCGAGCAACGTTGGCGGACATTGTTCATGGTCGGCGACTACAAGCAGGCCATCTTCCGCTTCCAGGGCACCGACCCGGCCGAATACGAGAACATGCGTGAGCGTGTCCGGGTAGACGCCGAGGCCCTCGCCGAAGCCGCCCGAAGCGACCCCGAGATCGTCCCGCGCGAATTTCGCGACGTCGCGATCAGCGCAAGCTTCCGCTCGTCGCCGGCGATCCTCGACCTGGTGGACTCGACCATCGCGCTGGTCGGCCATTCGGCGCTCGGCCTGCCGGCGCGGCCCGAGCTTCACCGTGCCTTCCACTCCGACCGCCCCGGCCGGGTCGAATGGTGGCCTGCGACGGACATCGCGGCCGAACGCGGCGATTCCGAAGGGGAGGAGGGCTGGCTCGACGAGGCGGACCGCGCCCATGCCACACGAATCGCGCGCCAGGTCCGCGCCTTGCTCGACGAGAAGCCAGTGATGGCCACGACCAAGCGGCCGTTGTCCCCGGGCGACATTCTGATCCTTGTCCGCAGCCGCGGCGAGCTCGCCTCGCTGATCGTCGCCCGCCTGTTTGCCGAGCACGTGCCCGTCGCCGGGATCGACCGCCTCCACCTCCACCGTCCGCTGGCGGTCAAGGACCTGCTGTCGGCCATTGCCTTCGCGGTCCAGCCGCTCGACGACCTCAACCTTGCATCGCTGCTGGTTTCCCCGCTGATCGGCTGGGACCAGGATACGCTCTACCGCATCGCTCACAACCGCAACGGCGACCTGTGGTCGGCCGTTCGCGACGGCGAGTCGTCCGACCCCGATTGCGCAGCCGCCCTGACGCTGCTCCGCCCGGTGCTGGCGATGGCCGACTATGAAACGCCCTCGCGCTTCCTCGAAACGATCCTGTCGGGGCCGATGCAGGGCCGCCGCCGGCTGGTCGAG
>DASTDT010000157.1:0-2659 GCA_035710225.1 Sphingomicrobium sp. | reverse complement strand
CTCACATCGCCGACCCCGAGCCGCGGCGGCGCTTCGCGGCAATGGCCGCCCGCTTCTTCGGCCCCTATCCGGAGACCATCGTCGCCGTCACCGGCACCAACGGCAAGACCTCGACGGTCGAGATGACCCGCCAGCTGTGGCGCATGGCCGGACACCGCTCGGCGTCGATCGGAACGCTCGGGGTGACCACCGCCGATGACCAGGTAAAGACCGGCCTGACGACCCCCGACATCGTCACCTTCCTGAGCAACATCGCCGGGCTCGAGCGTATGGGCATCAGCCATGTCGCCTACGAGGCATCGTCCCACGGCCTCGACCAGTACCGCGCCGAAGGCGTTCCACTCAAAGCGGTGGCGTTCACCAATTTCAGCCGCGACCACCTCGACTATCACGGCACGATGGAAGCGTATTTCGAGGCCAAGATGCGGCTGTTCGAGGAGGTCGCCGGCGAGGGATGCACGGCGGTGGTGTGGACCGGCGACGCCAAGTCGCCGGAGGTCGTCGAGCGCTGCCGCCGGCGCGGCCTCGACGTTATGACGGTCGGCCCGGACGCGGGGGGAATCGCGCTCGTCTCGCGCAAGCCCACTCCGCTTGGCCAGGGCCTGGTGCTGCGCCATTGTGGCAAGGACTACCGGTTGATGCTGCCGCTGATCGGCGCCTATCAGGCGAGCAACGTGCTGACGGCCGCCGGCCTCGCGCTCGCCACCGGCGGGAAATGGGCGGACATTCTGTCCGCGATGGCGCGCGTTTCGCCGGTCCGCGGGCGGCTCGAGCGCGCGGTCATCAGCCGCGCCGGGGCGCCGGTCTATGTCGACTATGCCCATACGCCCGACGCGCTCGAGGCAGCGATCGCCGCGCTTCGCCCGCACGTCGAAGGCCAGCTAATCACAGTGTTTGGCGCCGGCGGCGACCGCGACCCCGGCAAGCGCCCGGCCATGGGCGCGGCGGCCGTGGCGGGAAGCGACGTCACCATCGTGACCGACGACAATCCCCGGACCGAGGACCCGGCGCTGATCCGGCGCGCGATCCTCGCCGAAGCGCCCGGCGCGATCGAGATCCCCGGCCGCCGCGAGGCTATCGCCGAGGCGATCCGGCTAGCCAAGGCGGGCGACATCATTCTGCTCGCTGGCAAGGGCCACGAGACCGGCCAGATAGTCGGCGACCAGGTGCTTCCGTTCGACGATTCACAAGTCGCGCGCGAGTGCGCGTCGTGAGCCCGCTGTGGACCAGCGCCGAGATCGAGGCGGCGACCGGCGGGCGTGCCAGCGCGCCCTTCGAGGTCGTCGGCGTGACGTTCGACAGTCGTGAAGTCGAGCCCGGCCACCTGTTCGTGGCCATGCCCGGAACCGCCCACGACGGACACGACTTCGTTGCCGGCGCCTTTGAGCGCGGCGCGGCTGCAGCGCTCGTGTCGAAGCCAGTCGATGGCCCGCATATCCTCGTCGACGACGTTGCCGCCGCGCTCACCGCAATGGCCATTGCCGCCCGCGCCCGGCTCGATCCCAAGGCGATCGTGATCGGGGTCACCGGCTCGGTCGGCAAGACCTCGACCAAGGAGGCGCTCGCCGCCGCCCTGGAACGCAGCCGCAAGGGCCGGGTCCATCGCTCGGTCAAGAGCTACAACAACCATACCGGGGTGCCGCTCAGCCTGGCGCGCATGCCGCGCGAAACCTGTTTCGCGGTGCTCGAAATGGGCATGAACCATGCCGGCGAGATCGCTTTGCTGACACGCCTCGTGCGCCCGCACATCGCGCTCGTCACCGCCATCGCCGAAGCGCATATCGAGCACCTGGGGAGCATTGCCGCAATCGCCGACGCCAAGGGGGAGATCTTCGAGGGCCTCGAAGGCCCGAAGGTCGCCATCATCCCCGAGGACAGCGACGAGCGCGACCGCCTCGTCCGTGCCGCGCGCGGGCGCGCCGACGAGGTCATCACCTTCGGCCGCGGCAATGCCGACGTCACCGCGCTCCATGCGCTTGATTCGAGCGGGCTCGGGAGCCTCGTCACCGCCAAGCTGATGGCCAGTGAGCTCACCTTCACCTTGTCGCAGCGCGGCGACCACTGGATCGCCAACGCGCTTGCCGTCCTCGCCGCGGTCGAGGCCGCTGGCGGCGACCTCGCCGCTGCCGGACTCGCGCTCGGCGACCTCGGCGGGCTGAAGGGGCGCGGCGAGCGTCACCATGTCGCGGTCGACGGCGGCCAGGCGCTGCTGATCGACGAGAGCTACAACGCCAATCCGGCGTCGATGGCGGCGACCCTCAAGAGCCTGGGCGAGGAGAAACTGACCGGCAAAAGGATCGCGGTCCTCGGGCCGATGCGAGAGCTCGGCGCGGAAAGCGAGCGGGCACATGCGGGCGTGGCCGAACCGGCCCTCGCCGCCGGGGTCGAGCGGCTGATCCTGATCGGCCCCGAATATGACGGTCTCGCCAGCGCACTCGACGGCCGAATCGCGGTCGACCGCGTATCGGACGTCACGGAGGCCACCGAGCGCCTGCTGGCCATACTCGCCCCCGGCGACGCGGTGCTGGTCAAGGCGTCGAACTCGATCGGCCTTGCCCGACTCGTCGAGAGGGTGGCAGGGAACCGCGCAAGCGTCGACGAGGGAACGCACCGCTAATGCTGTACGTCATCGCCGAGCAACTGGGTTTCCCGGGAATCC
>DASTDT010000156.1:0-2490 GCA_035710225.1 Sphingomicrobium sp. | reverse complement strand
CGGGCCCAAGTCGGCGATTGTCAAAACCGGCGGGCGGCTTGTATGGCCTTGCCCATGCTTCCCCCGCCGGAAACCGTTCGAACCCGATCATTGCGCGTGATGTGCGACGGCAGCGGCGCGGTCGCGCCCGCGCTTGGCCATCCGCGGGTCTATCTGCACATCGACGACAATGGCTTCGTCGACTGCGGCTATTGCGACCGCCGCTTCATCCTCGAGGGCGGGCCGGCCGATATTGCCGAACCACCGCAAGCCTCATGAGCGCCGACCCGCGCGCGCTCCTCTATCGGTTCCTCGATCCGGACGACGCCCGGCGCCTCGCCACCCGGCACCTCGCCGCGCATGACGACGGCGAGCTTTACCTGCAATATGCGGCGAGCGAGTCGTTCGGGTTCGACGACGGGCGGTTGAAGACCGCCGACTATAATGTCTCGTCGGGGTTCGGGCTGCGCGGCGTAAGCGGCGAGCGCACCGGCTTCGCCCACGCCAGCGAGATCAGCGCGCCGGCGATCGAGCGCGCGGCGGCGACCCTCAAACTGCTCGATCCCGTCGGCGCGCCGTCAGCCGATCCCCGGCGCACCAATCGCGCGATGTATGACGGCGACGATCCGCTGTCGGCGATGCCGTTCGCCGACAAGGTCGCCTTGTGCCAGAAGATCGACGCCGCCGCCCGCGCCCGCGATCCGCGGGTCGAGCAGGTCAGCGTCAACCTCTCCGCAAGCTGGAGCGTGATCGACATTGTCCGCGCTGGCGGTTTCGTCGCCAGCGACGTGCGCCCGCTGGTCCGGCTCGGCGTGCAGATCGTCGCCAGGGACGGGGACCGCCGCGAAACCGGCTATCACGGGCTCGGCGGCCGCTACCTCTACGATGAATTGTTCGCGGACGAGACCTGGAACCGGGCGATCGACATGGCGCTCGCCCAGGCGCTGGTGAATCTGCGCTCGGTCGCCGCTCCGGCGGGAGAGATGCAGGTAGTCTGCGGACCCGGCTGGCCCGGCGTGCTTCTCCACGAAGCCATCGGCCACGGGCTCGAGGGGGACTTCAACCGCAAGAAGACCTCCGCCTTTTCCGGACGCCTCGGCGATCGCGTCGCCGCGCCCGGGGTGACCGTGGTCGACGACGGCACGCTTGAGCGGCGGCGCGGATCCTTGACCATCGACGACGAAGGCACGCCGACCGGGCGGACGACGCTGATCGAGGACGGCATCCTCAAAGGCTATATGCAGGACCGGCTGAATGCGCGGCTGATGGGCATGGACCCCACCGGCAATGGCCGCCGCGAAAGCTACGCCCACGCGCCGATGCCGCGAATGACCAATACCTTCATGCTCGGCGGCAAGGACGACCCGGACGAGCTCGTCACGCGGGTCAAGGACGGCATTTACGCCAAGAGCTTCGGCGGGGGCCAGGTCGACATCACCAGCGGCAAGTTCGTCTTCTCGTGCACCGAGGCCTATCGGATCCGCGACGGCAAGATCGCCGAGCCGGTCAAGGGCGCGACTTTGATCGGCGACGGGCCGACCGTGCTCACGCGGGTCAGCGGGATCGGCAACGACCTGGCGCTCGACGAAGGCATCGGCGTGTGCGGCAAGGCCGGCCAGTCGGTTCCGGCCGGCGTTGGCCAGCCGACCTTGCTGGTCGACGGACTGACGGTGGGCGGCACGGCCGCGGCAGCGTGAGCCTGGTCGAACTTGGCCGCTTCCCGACCAGGGTGGAGGCCGACCTCGCCCGCCTGGCGCTGGAGTCGCACGGGATCGATGCGTTGCTGTTCGATTCGGAGGTCAATAATTTCTTCGGCGGCGGCGGGCTCGTCGCGGTGCGCCTGATGGTCGACGAAAATGACCTCAGCGACGCCCGGCAACTGCTTTCCGAAGAGCTTTAATCTCGAAGCAGATGTGCCACCGGGTCGAGCGAGAAGCCCGCTCCTTCCGCGCACCGCACCAGCTCCTCGCGCTCGACACCGTCCTCGTTCTTGGCCACCGCCCATGCCAGGGCCGATCGGTTGCCGCTCCGGCAAAAGGCGAAAATCTTGCCGTCGCCGGCCGCATGGATCGCCTCGCGCATCGCCTCGACGTCGCTCGGCCCCATCCCGCGCGCAATCGGGACGTGGCGATAGTCGAGCCCGGCGGCCTTGGCCGCGGCCTCGATCTCGGCGCCCGTCGGCTGGCCCTCGTCCTCGCCGTCGGGCCGGTTGTTGATCACCAGCGACACGCCGAGTTCCTTCAACTGCTCCAGATCAGCCGCTGAAATCTGGCCGCCGATCAGCGTCTTCTCGTCAAGCTGCCGGTGCATCCCGTTCCTTTCCTGTCGCCGTCGCAAGCGCGGCGAGCAGCGACTCGCCGTGCCGCTCAAGCTTGGTATCGCCGATCCCCTCGATTAGCGACAGCCCACTGAGGTTGGCCGGCCTCGCCGCGGCCACCGCGCGCAAGGTCGAATCGTGGAAGATCACATATGGCGGCACGCCCTGCGCCTTGGCGCGCTCGCGCCGCCAGT
>DASTDT010000155.1:0-3896 GCA_035710225.1 Sphingomicrobium sp. | reverse complement strand
GCCGCTCCAGCAGGCGCGCGTCTCCCTTGGCGATCAGCAGCGGCGGCGCACCGTCGATCTCGGCCAGGGCGCGAGGATAGAGGCCCTGCCCGACCGACAGGAAGCGCGCTCCAAACGCCTCGACCGCCGCCATTTCGGCTTGGGCCTGCCGTTCGCCGTACACACCGGTGTCCGGCCGCCGCCACGCGCGGCAAGCTCGGGCACCGCCCGCAGCGCCGCCTCCGCACCGCCGAACCGCATCAGCAGCTGGCGAAAGGTAACTGGGCCGATACCGGATGAACGCACAAGGCGCAGCCGCGCCAACAGGTCAGGATTCAAACGCTTTGTCTCCCGACGCGCGGCTCGCTTCCGGTGGCGATCCTCCGGATGTTGTCGCGGTGCCTCCAGATCACCAGCAGCGAGAAGGCGAGCAGCATCAGCGCCAGCTGGCGCTCGCCGAGCGCAAGCGCGGTCATCGGCGCGCTCGCCGCCGCCGCCATCCCCGCCGCCGACGAAATCCGAAGCGCGAGCAGCAACCCGACCCAGACGAGCGCGAACACCAGAGCCGCGATCGGAACCAGCCCGATCAGGATTCCCAGATAGGTCGCTACCCCCTTTCCGCCGCGAAACTTGAGCCACAGCGGGAACATGTGGCCGATCAGCGCCCCCGCGCCGGCGAAGCGCGCGGTCTCCGGCCACAGCGCAGCGGCAATCCACACCGCCGCCGCGCCCTTGGCGATGTCGAGCAGCAGGGTCGCCGCCGCCAGCCGCTTCGACCCGGTGCGAAGGACGTTGGTGGCGCCGATATTGCCCGAGCCGATGTCACGAATGTCCCCCTTGCCGCCAAGCCGGGTAAGCAGCAGCCCGAAGGGGATCGATCCGAGCAGATAGCCGAGGGCGAGGGCGAAAGCGGCGTTGGTCGTCATCGCGCCTTGCTAGCACAGCATCCGCAGCGGGCAATGTTGCCCTTTGCCGCGTCGCATCCTAGCGCGTCGCCGGTGAAGTCCGGCGCCCCCCTCCTGTTCCTCGATTCCGGTGTCGGCGGCCTGAGCGTGCTGGCCCCGACCCGCGCCCTCCTCCCGCAAGCGCCGATCGTCTACGCCGCGGACAATGCGGCCTACCCCTACGGGACCAAGAGCGAGGCCGAGCTTGCCGAGCGGGTCCCCGCCCTCCTCGCCCGCCTGGTCGAGCGCTTCCAGCCGCGTCTCGCGGTCATCGCCTGCAATACCGCCAGCACCATCGCCCTCGACCATGCGCGGGCCGCGCTCGACATTCCGGTGGTCGGCACAGTTCCCGCCATCAAGCCGGCCGCGCTGGCCTCGCGCAGCCGGGTGATCGGCGTGCTGGGGACCGAGGCGACCGTCCGCCAGCCCTATGTCGACGACCTCGCCGCCCGCTTCGCCGCCGATTGCACCGTGGTCCGCCACGGTAGTTCGGCGCTGGTCGACCTTGCCGAAGCCAGGCTGCGAGGGAAGCACGTCGATCCCGCCGCCGTCCGCGCCGCCATCGCGCCACTGCTGGCAGCCGCGCCGGGCATGGATGCGATGGTCCTGGCCTGCACCCATTTCCCGCTGCTTGCCGAGGAGCTTGCCGCCGCCGCTCCGGGGGTGATGCTGGTCGACGGCGCCGCCGGGATCGCGCGTCGAATCGCGTTCCTCACCCAGGGCCAGCCATGGCCCGATGCCGCCGGGATCGGGACCGCCATTTTCACCGCCGCGCCCGACCCCGATTTGCGGCCCGCGCTGGAACGCTTCGGTCTGGGCGAGATCGACACGCTCTAATTGCGAGTCGTTCTCAATGGCCTTCGCGGCCCTCCGGCGATAAAGCCCCGTCCGAGAGCGGAAACCTTGGATTACGACAGCATCTTCAAGGCGGCCATCGACCGCCTCCATCATGAAGGCCGCTACCGCGTCTTCATCGATATTCTGCGCACCAAGGGCAATTACCCCAACGCGCAATGCTTCCACGGCCATAACGGCCCGAAGCCGATCACCGTCTGGTGCTCGAACGATTACCTCTGCATGGGCCAGCACCCCGCCGTCATCGCCGCGATGGAGACCGCGCTCCACGAAGTCGGCGCCGGCTCGGGCGGAACCCGCAACATCGGCGGCAACACCCACCTCCACGTCCAGCTCGAGGACGAGCTTGCGACTCTTCACGGCAAGCAGGGCGCACTCCTGTTCACGTCCGGCTACGTGTCGAACGAGGCGGCCTTGTCGACTCTCGGCAAGCTGCTGCCCGGCTGCGTGATCTTTTCAGATGAATTGAACCACGCCTCGATGATCGCCGGGATCAAGAGCTCGGGCTGCGAAAAGCGCGTGTTCCGCCACAACGACCTCGGTCATCTCGAGCAATTGCTGATGGAAGTACCCGCCGAGGCGCCCAAGCTGATCGCGTTCGAAAGCGTCTATTCGATGGACGGCGACGTCGCCCCGATCGCGGAGATCTGCGACCTTGCTGACAAGTATGGCGCCCTGACCTATCTCGACGAGGTCCACGCGGTCGGCATGTACGGCCCTCACGGCGGCGGAATCTCGGAGCGCGACGAAGTCGCCGGCCGGGTCACGCTGATCGAGGGCACGCTCGGCAAGGCATTCGGAATCATGGGCGGCTATGTCGCCGCCGACAAGGCGATCATCGACTGCATCCGAAGCTATGCGCCGGGCTTCATTTTCACCACCTCGCTGTCGCCGGTGCTGGTCGCCGGGGCGCTCGCCTCGGTCCGTCACTTGAAGTCGTCGAGCGAGGAACGCGACGCGCAGCAGGCCGCCGCCGCCGCATTGAAGGCCCGCTTCGAGCGCGCCGGCCTGCCGCTGATGGACAGCGCCACCCACATCGTCCCGCTTCTGGTCGGCTGCCCGATCAAGGCCAAGCGCATCAGCGACATATTGCTCGCGGAATACGGCCTCTATGTTCAGCCGATCAATTTCCCGACCGTTCCGCGCGGCACCGAGCGCCTGCGCTTCACCCCAGGCCCGCGCCATAGCGAAGCGATGATGGACGAGCTCACCGGCGCGCTCACCGAAATCTGGGACCGGCTCGAGCTCCAGGCCGTCCGCGCTGCCTAGCGCGGCGCGAATGCCGGCCGCCGCTTCGCTCGATTTTCGCCACAAGACTCCCGCGGACTTGCGCGCCGTCCTCGACCAAAGCGCGCCACTGGCGGCAAAGTGGGCGAGCCTTACGCCATTGACGCGCAACGAGTGGATCTGCTGGATGACGTCGCCGAAGAAGGCGGAAACCCGCGCCGGCCACCTCGTCCGCCTGCAGGAGGAGGTGCTCGCCGGCAAGCGCCGCCCCTGCTGCTGGCCCGGCTGTCCCCACCGGCGCGATTCGGCGCGCAAATGGGTCGCGCCTTGATCAATAGCGTCAGGGTGGCGAATCCGCTTGGTTTCGCTTAGTCGTGGCTGATGCGCATCGCCCTTGCTGCCGACCATGCCGGATATGTCCTCAAGGACGAACTTGCGGCGTGGCTGCGCGACGCTGGGCATGAGGTCGCGGACCTCGGCACCAACAGCCCCGACAGCGTCGATTACCCCGAGTTCGGCGCCCGCCTCGCAAGCGAGGTCGCGTCCGGGCGCGCCGAGCGCGGAGTGGCGGTGTGCGGGTCGGGCATCGGCATCTCGATCGCGGTCAACCGCAATCCCGCCTGCCGCTGCGCCCGGGTCGACGACCCGCTGTCGGCGCGCCTCGCCCGCGAACACAACGACGCCAACGTGCTTGCGCTGGGCGGGCGGCTGATCGGCGCCGACATGGCCAAGGCCTGCGTTGCCGCCTTTCTCGGCACCCAGTTCGCCGGCGGCCGTCACCAGCGCCGAATCGACCAGCTTTCCAATTTGCTCGAGGAATCCGACTGATGGCCACCGTCGCCGACCCCCCTCTATCCGACGTCCAGCCATTGGGCTTCTTCACCGAGAAGC
>DASTDT010000154.1:0-3207 GCA_035710225.1 Sphingomicrobium sp. | reverse complement strand
CGACGTGCACGTGCAGACGCTTCATTGGCATTTCCTTTCGCTTTGAGTGGCCGGGCCCGGGGCGCACTCGCCCCCGGCGCAGCAGTTTTCCATGAGATAGGCGACGAGCGCGTCCATCGCCGGATAGTCGGCGCTGTAGACTAGCGATCGCCCGGCCCGCCTTTGCGCGACCAGCCCGGCTTCGCGCAGCTGCGCGAGATGGAAGGACAGGGAAGAGTTGGGCAGGCCCAGCGCTTCCGCGATCGCGCCCGCCGACATCCCCTCTGGGCCGGCCTGGACAAGCCGCCGGAACGCCGCGAGGCGATGCTCCTGGGCCAGTGCGGCAAGTGCGGAAACGGCGTCCGTCGTAGTCATTCTTCACCTCATTTCGACAAACATCGAAATGTCACGGGAGTCGGGGCCTGTCAAGCATCATTTCGAGTTTTATCGAAATAAATCGAGCGCGGGGCCGCGTTTCCGCCTTGGGCGGCGCTCTGGCGCTCTATCTGGAAAAAAAGCCCGGGCGGATCGCTCCGCCCGGGCCACTGCGCAGATGGGTGGAAGCGATCAGCCGCCCCACCACATCCATTCGTTCGAATCGATGCGGCCGTTGCGGTTGACGTCGATCCGCGACCAGGCCGACGCTGACCAATATTCGTCGTTGCTCAGGAAGCCGTCGCCGTTGGTGTCGAACGCCGACCAGTAGTGAGTCCAGTAATCAGGCCGGTAATAGGCGTCGCGATAGAAGCCGCCGGCGCGATAGCAGTTTTCGAATTCCGAGCGGCTGATCCGACCGTCGCGATTTACGTCCCAGAAGCTGTAGGTCGACGTGCGGTAGGTGTTCCACTCGTCGCCGGTGATGAAGCCGTCGTTGTTCACGTCGACATAGCCGTAGGTCCCGCACACTGGGCCGGCGGCGGCCGTCGCTACGACCGGCCGGACAGGCGCCGGGTAGGTCGTGCAGCCGGCGGCCAGAGCCGCTCCGGCGAGCAGCGGAATGACGAATTTGTGCATGATGATTCTCCTCCTTCGCCCGGCCGCGCTTGAAGCGCGCGCAGGCGCGCCGCCGCAGCGGTCGTCAGGCGTCCCAAAGAAAACGTTTTACGCGCGAAAAAGCTCCGATTTCCGCCGTTTTGACCCAATTCCGAAACGTTCGAGTCCGCCCCGGATTGCCGCTCCGGGGCTTCAGCGCTCGCCTACGACCTCAGTGCAGGAAGCCTCCCGGCCGGACCGGACAAGGGTCGCCTCGCGGCCCTTGTTCCACAACGACCAGGGCTCGCCGTCGACCCGGCCTTCGAACGCAACGCCCGAGGCAGCGGCGATCCGCGGAAGCACGGCGGGGCGGTCGTCTGCGGCAAGAACGACATAGCCCGGCTCGCTGTTGATGAACGTGGCTTCGATGGTGTCGCGGCCGCAGTTGAACGCGACCGGCCCGGTCACCATCGCGCTGTCCCCCGATCCCGCCCTGGCCCGCTCGGCAATGCGCGTGGCGTAGGCCTCGACCAGGCACGGGCGAAGCTCGTCGGCGCGGACGCAGTCATCGCGCGACGCCTTGAGCATCTCGTCCCCCGGGCCGGCCAGTCGGTCGAGCGTGGCGAGTTCCTTGTCGGCGCACACCGCTTGCTCGGCTTGTCCGGAAGCGCGCGCGCAATCGATGGTGGCGGGGCCGTCGGCGGGTGCTGACGACTGCGGAAGGCTCGAACCTGCCTGATCGGCCGTCCCGTTCGGCACGGCGGGTTCCCGGTCCGAGCAGGCGGCCAGAGCGAAGCAGAGTAACAGCGGACCGATCGGGCGCATAAAACTCCTCCCCCTGGAAGGGGCATTATCCGCCGATTTCCAGCGCCGGTCTAGCCGTTGACGATGATCCCGCCATTGGGATGGAGCACCTGCCCGCTCATGTAGCTGGAATCCTCGCAGGCCAGGAACAGGAAGCTCGGCGCGACCTCGTTGGGCTGTCCGGCGCGGCCCATCGGCGTGTCCTTGCCGAAATCGGGGATCTCGTCCTTGGGCTTGCCGCCGAACGGGTTGAGCGGCGTCCAGATCGGTCCCGGCGCGACCGCGTTGACGCGAATTCCGTCGCCGACCAGATTCTCCGACAGCGAGCGCGTAAAGGCGGTGATCGCGCCCTTGGTCGCGCTGTAATCGAGCAGGTCCTTCGAACCCTTGTACATCGTCACCGACGTGCAATTGATGATCGCGCTGCCCTTCTTGAGGTGCGGCTGGACCGCCTGGGTAAGGTAGAACATCGAAAAGATGTTGGTCTGGAACGTCCGCTTCAATTGCTCCTCGGTGATGTCGGTAATGTCCTTGTCGGGATGCTGCTCGCCGGCGTTGTTGACGAGGATGTCGACCCCGCCGAGCTCGTCCACCACCTTGCGCACCGCCTCGTCGCAAAAATCTCTCTCGCCGAGATCGCCGGCAATCGTGATCGCCCGCGCCCCCTCCTTCTCGCACGACTTGCGGGTCAGCTCGGCGTCGTCGTGCTCGCACAGATAAAGGATGGCGACATTGGCGCCCTCGCGCGCGAACAGCACGGCCACCGCGCGGCCGATGCCGCTGTCGCCGCCGGTGACGATTGCGGTCTTGCCCTTCAGGCGCCCGGAGCCGGGGTAGCGTGGCTCCCAGTCCGGCTTGGGCGAAAGCTTGCTTTCACGCCCGGGCAGCGCGTCTTCGTGGATCATCGGCTCGGCGGTGTCGGCCATCGGGACATCTCCTTTCCCGCGCCAACGCATGCGCCGCTTCCCTAGTTTCGAGAATCGCCGCCGCTGTTGGGCTCTTCCTCCGCGGCGGCGATGGTGGCCGACGCCGGAGCAGCCGCATCAAGTTCCATCCAGTCGCGGAACGGAAGCCCGTAGAGCATGTCCATGACCTCGAACTCGAGCCCGCCGGGCTGGGACGTGCTGCTGTTCCACATCGCCACCACGCCGCTTTTCAGCGCCGGATCGAACAGGATCAGCGAGCGGTAACCGTTGACCCCGCCGCGATGGCCGACGATCCGGTGCCCGGCATAGAGATAGCTTCGCCAGCCGTATCCGTAGTGCGGCTGGTCAAGCCGCTCGCGGAACTTGCGCAGCCGGCGAAGCTCGTTCGGGGTCGCCACCAGCGGCGCGTGGATCTGGTCGAGCAGCGCCTTGTCGAGCACTTCGGGCATGCCGCCCATCTGGGCGATCATCCACAGCGCCATGTCCTTGATGTTGCTGTTGACCCCGCCCGCCGCCGGCACCCGGT
>DASTDT010000153.1:0-2832 GCA_035710225.1 Sphingomicrobium sp. | reverse complement strand
CAGCGCTTGGAATTTTTCCTCGTCGACGAAATGGTAATCGACGTCGTCGACCTCGCCGGGGCGGCGGGGCCGGGTGGTCGCGCTGATCGACATGGTGATGGTCGGATCGTCGGCCATCAGATTGCGGCTGATGGTCGACTTACCGGCGCCCGACGGTGACGACAGGACGATCAACAGGCCGCGCCGACGGCGGTCGCCGGTGGAGGGCTCGCTGGGGCTCGGCTCGCTGGGGTCCATGGCTGCCATTGCCGTTGGCAAGCGCATCCCGTCAAGCCGCGGTCTTTGCTGCACTGCACAAAAATGCTTGCAAGGCGCGCTTCGACCATTTATATTGCACTGCAGCAAAGGAGCTTATTCATGGCCGACCAGACCAACAACAACGACAAGATCGAGACCGCCGCCGCCGAGACGGCGAAGGCCGTTACCGCGCCGATCAAGGCCGCCGCGGCCGCCGCCAAGGCAGACGCCAAGCGCGCCCCGGCCCGCAAGGCCCGCGCCACCACCGCCAAGCGCCGCATCAAGCGCACGGTCACCAAGTCCGTCCGCGCCGCCAAGCGCACCAACAAGGCTTCGGCCAAGGCCGCAACGTCGGCCGCCGCCGGCCAGTTCGACAGGATTGAAAACATGACCAACGATTTCACCAGCATGTTCGCCGGCTTCGAGATTCCCGCCGCCGACCGTTTCCAGCAGATGTTCAGCGGCGCCGGCGAGCGCGGCCAGGACATTGTTCGCAAGTCGCAGAAGACCGCCGAGGAACTGGCCGAGTTGGCCAAGGCCAATGTCGAGGCGCTGACCGAGTCGAGCCGCATTGCCGCGAAGGGCGCCAAGGCGCTCGGCAAGGACATGCTCGAGAGCGGCCGTGAAGGCTTCGAGCAGGCTTCGGGCGCGATGAAGACCCTGGCCGCCGCCAAGTCGCCGACCGAATTCATGCAGATCCAGAGCGAACTGGTTCGCAGCGGATTCGATCGCGCCGTGGCCGATAGCTCGAAGTTCGCGGAAGCGTTCGTCAAGCTCGCCGGCGAGGCGTTCCAGCCCATCTCCAACCGTGCGACGGTCAACGCCGAGCGCATCGGTGAACTGGCTGCCTAAGCCTCCCTCCTCCAATTTAGGCAGTCATCGCGGCCGTCCCTCCCCGGGGCGGCCGCGTCTTTTTGCGGGCCATGCCGGAGCGCTTCAGCCTTGCAGCGCGTTCCTGCCTTGCCATATTCGGGTGGCAGCGATGAACATACGATTCTTGACCAGCATGGGCGATCCGCCCGGCCGCGGCGGCGGCGATCCCGGGGACGACGACGGTTTCGAGACCGGTGTCGTCACGCGCACTCGGCCGAAGACCAAAAAGCCCAGCAACTACAAGGTGTTGATGCTTAACGACGATTACACGCCGATGGAGTTCGTCGTGCTCGTCCTTCAGCGCTATTTCACGATGGACATTGAGGACGCGACTCGCACCATGCTCCAGGTCCACCAACAGGGCGTCGCGGTGTGCGGCGTGTTCACCTATGAGGTGGCGGAGACCAAGGTTTCCCAGGTGATCGACTTCGCCCGCGAGAATCAGCACCCGCTGCAATGCACGCTTGAGAAGGCCTAGCTCCGGCCGTCCCTTGCGGGGAGGCAAGAAGGGGCTAAAGCGCGGCGATGGATTCCATTCGCATTACCGGCGGCACCAGGCTTGAAGGCCGAATCCCGATTTCGGGCGCCAAGAACAGCGCGCTGGCGCTGTTGCCGTGCGCGCTGCTCACCGACGACAAGCTGACGCTCGGCAACCTTCCGCGGCTGGCCGACGTCGACAGCTTCGGCCACTTGCTCAACGAGCTCGGCGTGTCGACCAAGGTGTCGGGCGCGACTCGCGGCAATGGCACCAAGCGTCGGATGACTCTGCAGGCGAGCGAGATCGCCTCGACCGTCGCGCCCTACGACATGGTGCGCAAGATGCGCGCCTCGATCCTGGTGCTCGGGCCGATGCTCGCGCGAATGGGCGAATCGACTGTTTCGCTGCCCGGCGGCTGCGCCATCGGCGACCGCCCGATCGACCTCCATCTGAAGGCATTGGAAGCGATCGGCGCCGAGATCGAGCTGGCCGCCGGCTACGTCAAGGCCAGCGCGCCCAAGGGCCGGCTGGCGGGCGGCGACTATAGCTTCCCCGTGGTGTCGGTCGGGGCGACCGAAAATGCGCTGATGGCGGCGGTGCTAGCCGCCGGGCGAAGCGAATTGTTCAACGCCGCGCGCGAGCCGGAGATCGTCGATTTGTGCAACCTCCTGGTGGCGATGGGCGGGAAGATCGAGGGCATCGGCAGCTCGCACCTCACCATCGACGGGGTCGAGGGGCTGAACGGCTGCGATTACGACGTCATGCCCGACCGGATCGAGGCCGGCAGCTATGCCTGCGCTGCGGGCATTACCGGCGGCTCGATCGAGCTGGTCGGCGCCCGGCCGGAGGACATGCTGGCGATCACCAACGGTCTCGCCGCCGCCGGGCTGATTATCGAGATGACCAACGATGGCATGCGGGTCACCGCCGACAAGCCGCTGAAGCCGCTGGCGATCTCGACCGCACCGTTCCCCGGCTTTCCGACCGACATGCAGGCCCAGTTCATGGCCATGCTATGCGTCGCCCAGGGACAGAGCTTCCTCGAGGAGACGATCTTCGAGAACCGCTACATGCACGTTCCCGAGCTGCGCCGGATGGGGGCCGAGATCGAAGTCCACGGCCGCTCGGCGATCGTCAAAGGGCCCGCGCGGTTGACTGGCGCGCAAGTCATGGCGACCGACCTCAGGGCGTCGATGAGCCTGGTCCTCGCCGGGCTCGCAGCCGAGGGCGAGACGGAGGTGATG
>DASTDT010000152.1:0-9953 GCA_035710225.1 Sphingomicrobium sp. | reverse complement strand
CGCGGTCGAGATTGGCGATCAGCTTGTCGTAGCGCGGCGGAAGGATCGTCCATTCGACCTGGTAGCGCGCTACGGCGGCCGCGAGGGCGGCCTGATCGCCGTCGACCATCCGCTGATAGCCTCGCATGAATGCATCGCCGTACATGTCGGACCGGCCGTCGATGAACACCCTGACGCATTCCAGTATCAGCGGCCCGCCGAAGCCGTAGCCGTTTAGCACCGGGCGGGTGCGGAGGTCGGGCGGGATGGCGGCGATCGCCGTGCGCGGGTTGGCGCCGTTCTCGGCCGGCTCGAGCGGGTTAAGCGCGCGGAAGGTCGCCAGCGCTAGCACTGCCGCCACAGTTCCCCACCGCCATTGGCGCGGGAGCGGCGATGACCTCGTGCCCACTGACATTGCGGCGGGCAGGATCATCGCCGCCGCAATCGCCAGCATCGCCTGGTGGCGCATCTGGTGAAGCGCCATCGCCGCCAGCAGCACCAGCAGCAGCGCCAACACCGGCCGAAGGCGCAGGCCCCGCCACAGGATGAGCAGGATAGTCACCCCCAGCGCGGCGAAGAAGAACGGCGTGCGCACCGGGTCGCTCGGCCGCCACTCGACGATCAGCGGCAGGGTCTCGAGCCTGGAGACGGTCAGCGGATGGACGAAGCCGTCGAGCCCGTTGGGAGTGAGCAGCGCGCCGGCGCTGGCGAGCAGCCCGAAAATCAGCCAGCCGCGCACGACTGGCCAGTCCCAGCGGCGGTCGAGATAATGGTCGAGCGCGACGAACGCCGCGACCGCGATCCCCAGCGCCCAGCTGCCGTGCAGGTTAGCCCACAAAGGGATCAGCAGCGCGGCGGCCAGTGGCGGAGGCCGGTCGGCCCGGCGCGCGCGCAGCAGGATTGCCAGCCACAAGGCCAGCAGCGGCCAGGCAAGCAGATGCGGCCGCGCCAGCATCATCGGGATCAGCGTAATGTCCATCAGGATGATTGTCGTCGCGACGCCCCACGGGCCAACGTGCCGCCGCGTCTCGTCGACGACGATCAGGTGAAGCCCCACCAGCGCCAGCGCGGCCAGCGCCGAGACCCCGGCGAACCCGGCCAGCCGGTGAGCGGCGCCGTAGAGCAATTGCGACAGCCATTCGAACGTCACCCATTTCTCGCCGGCGAAGGTGAAGGAGAAGGGATCGGCCTGCGGCAAAGCGCGGTGGTCGATCATCCACTGGCCGGCGGCGATGTGCCAGCGTACGTCACCGTCGTTGAAGATGAGCAGCGAGCTCGCCAGCACGAACGGAAGCGCCAGGCCGAACAGCGCCAGAACGATCGCTTCGGAGCTCGAAACCGCCTTCGCCACGCTAATAATCCCGCGACACGCGCACATTTGCGCTGGTGCGGCCGATGGTCGAAATGCTCGACAGCAGCGATAGCCAGCGGGTGACCTGATATTCGACCCGCGTCGCCGAATAGCCCTGCCCGTCGGTGATCACCTCTACGTAAAGCTTGCGGCCAATGTACTTGCCGGCCGAGATCGCCGTCCCCTGCCCGGTCGACACATCGGCTGGTACAATCCGCAGCCGATCAAGCCCCACCGCCCGGCGGACGGCGTTGATCGGATCGAGCCCGCCCGCCCCCGATTGCAGCGAGGCGACCGCCGCCGCCAGCTGCACCGCCTCGGCCGGCGACAGATTGGTGATCGAGGTTCCGAACAGGATCCGCGACAGGAGCTCGTCCTGCGGCAATTGCGGGACGCTCGAGAAGGTGATTTCCGGCTTCAAACCCGTGCCGCGCACCAGCACCGCCGCATCGAGCCCCTGCACCCGCGCCTCGGCACGAATGTCGAGCAGCGGGTCGGGCGGGCTTTCGCCCCGGAAGCGGATGATCCCCCGGTCGAGCCGGAAGCCGCGCCCGGCGAATTCGTAATTGCCCCGGATGAGGTCGGCCCGGCCGGTCAGCCGCGGGGCCCCGACATTGCCGCCAACCGCGACATCGGTGCTCCAGCGGCTGTCGATGCCAAGGCCACGCACGGTCAGTTCGCCGTCGACCTTGAGATCGAGGTTCCACGGCGTAAGCTGGCGTACCTCGATGATCTCGTCGGGATCGCGGCCGACATGACGGACCTTGAGCTGCGGAACGCCTGCCGCCCCGGTTGCCTGGCCGAGCGTGAACCGCCCACTGTCCAGCTTGAGCTGCCCGGAAATCGTTCCGCCGCGGCCGTTGGAGCGAATTCTGATCGGGCCGGTGACCGTCGCGGCAATGTCGTCGCGGTCGAGCAACGCGGCATCGGCGACATTGAAGTCGAGGTCGAACGACGGCGACCCGCCGGAGAAATCGACCGCGCCTGACCCGCTCACCGTTCCTCCGTCAGGGGTTCGCCCGGCGATCCGGTCGAGGATCAGCCGAGAACCGCCGAACCGGCCCGAGGTCGCGACATTGCGAAGCACCATCCCGGTCACCGCGCTCTCGATCCGCGCATTGTCGCTGCGGATCGAGCCGCGGATGGCCGGATCGATCAGCCGCCCGCGAATGTCGGCGCCAACCGCGATCGGCCCGCTCAGATCGAACACCTCGACCCCCGACAGGCGCCACAGCGTATCGGCCGGTCCGGCATAGCGCACTTGGAGGAACATCGGCGCGTTGATCAGCTCGGCCAGCACCGGACCGCGGCCAAGCGGCTCGAAACGGGCCTGGGCGCGGCCGATGGTGCGCTTGTCGCTGACTGCCACGGCCCGGAAGGCGGCCTTGCCATTGTCGATGACGGCCGCCAGACCGAGGTCGATCGGCCTGGAGGACAGCACTAGTCCCGAGCGGCTAAGCCCGCGCACCTTGAGATCGGCCCTACCGCTGGGTCGGCCACCGGCGCCGTTCCAGCGGTAATCGAGCCGACCGCTGGCAATTCCGCCCAGCCCAAGCCCCGGCCAGCCGATATCGAGCAATTGCATCGGCATCGCCTGCAGCTGCGCATGAATTTCGGGGCTCGACCCGGTCTTGCCCGAGAAGGTGCCGCGGCCGCCGCCGAACCGCACCCGGGTCGGAGCGACCCGCCAGCCGTCGCCTTCGGCGGTCAGCACCGCTGGGCTGTCGAGGGTCAGCGCCCGGCGGTCGATCTCGCCGCGACCTGTCACGCTAATCCGCTCGGGCGTGACATTGGCGAGGCCGACCAGCTCGAACGCCCGCCCGCTCCGGCCGGCAATCGCGGCGCGGACCTGGCCGGACCCGTTGACCAGCCTCCCGCTCGCCGTCAGCCGCGCGATGTCGAGCGCGCCATATGCTAACCCGCGCGCGACCACTGACCCGTCGAGCGTCGTTCGCCCCTCGGCAAGAATGATCGTGCCGTCGAGCTTGCCCGAGCGCACGGCGAGCGCCTTCGTGCCGGGGATGCGCGCCCCGCTGGCGGTCAGATGCGCCTCGATCGCCTGGGCGCCGTCGACGGGCCGAAAGCCGAGCGTTCCGGCAATCCCGCCGCCGGCCAGCCGCAAGGTCCCGAGGAAGCCGCCCGGGTCGGAGCGAAGGTCGCCGCTGGCGGTGGACCCGGCCACGTTCAGAGCGGCGATTGCAATCACCGCCCGGCCGCCGCGCGGAAGGAGGATCCGCCCGTCCGAGGTGAACGGCCCGAGGCGCGACGACCCGCTCGCGCGATAGGCGAAGCCCTGCGCGATCGGGTCGAGCAGCAGGCGCATGGCGCGGATGTCCATTGCCTCGTTCGGCCGATCGAGCAGCAGGTCGACCTTGGGACGCTCGATTCGGCCGTCGAGGATCATCCGCAGCGGTCCATACTTGGCCTGCCGCCCGCTCGCTTCGATATGGAAGGTGCCGTCGCGGCGGCGAATCCCCGCGCCCGAAAGCCGAAGCGCCGGCGAATGAAGCTGGAGGTCGGTGAAACGCAGGGTCCCGTCGGGCAATCGCTCCAGATTTGTCGTGAGGCGCGGCAGTCCGCCGGTCAGGTCGCGAAAGAAGGCATTGTCGAGCCGTCGCACCCAGGCCTCCGCTGTGCCGACCACCCGCGCCTTGCCGCCAGGACCGGGAATGACGCGAAGGTTCGAGCGGACGTCGACAATCCCCAGGCCGGGGATCGCGTAGCGTGCCAGTCCGCCGGCGATGAGGAAGGTAAAGTCGCCGTTCCTGAGGTTGATCAACAGCGAGACGTCGCCATTGAGCTTGTCGCTGGTCAGCTTGAGCTTGTCGCCCCGGATCAGGTCTTTCGAAGCCAGCAGCAGGCCCTCGATTCGGACATTGGCGAGGATTGCGCCGGCGACGTCCCCTACTCCGGTCACCGCGCGCGCCGACAGGCGCAGCGGCACCCGCATCGGCCAGGGCGAGCCGCGCCCCCGCCCTTCGGCACGGACATCGACGAACCCGACATTGTCGAACTTCACCAGCGGCGAGCGCAGCCGGTAGGAGAAATCGGCCGCTCCGAACCGCCCATCGAGGGTGGCGACGAGGCGGATGTTGCGCCCGGTCATGTTGCGGAACAGCAGCGGCGGGCGAAGGAGGTCGGCGCCGATGCGGACGCCGCGATAGCGGTTCTGGGCGAGATCGAGCGCCCCCCGGCCGACCACCCGCAGCGCCGGCGAGGCCAGGCGCAGGTCGCCGTCGAGCAGGCGATTGCGCAAGGTAGCGGAGCCCCGCACGGTGATGACCGGCGACGTCAGTCGAAGCAGCCGGCCCTTGAAGAAATCCTGCGGGGCGATCCGCCCGCCGAGGCGGTAGCGTCCGCCGTCGGCTGCCAGCGCCAGCGCCGCGCGCCGCTTGCCGCCGAGGTCGAGCAAGGCTCTTCCGCGCCAGCGGGTCCAGCTGCCGTCGCCCGCCACCTCAAGCTTGAGCGGCAATCTCTTGCCGAGGAGAGCCGGCGCCAACCCGTCGGCGGGGGCGCTGATATCGGCGGCGAATTCGAAGCGGTCGCGGTCGGGCTCGGCGTCGAGCAGCAGGCGCAGGCGGTCGCCGCCCTTCAATCCGCCGTCGAGCCGGACCATTGCCCGACCGCCGCGGATATCGGCCGAACCGGCCAGCCTGCCGACGCGCGGGGTTCCGGTCACACCCGCACCGAGCTCGAGCCGGCGGATGTCGAGTTTGCCGATGTGGATGTCGAACCCCGGCAGGATCGGCCCCTTTCGGCCGCTCGGCTTGAGCGAGGGCAGTCGCGACAGGAGGACTCGGTCGGACTCCAGCCGGTCGATATGCAGCCGGTTGCCTAGCCAGGCGCTGGGCGCCCAATCGAGCGTGATCTCCGGCGAGGTCAGGAACACGCCGCGCGAGTCCGAGATGCGAACGTTGCGGAGCCTGGATTCGCCGAAGACCGACCCTTCGATGCGCCCGATCTCGATCTTCAGCCCCGACTCGATCTCGAGCTTGGCGATCCGGTCGACCAGCCAGCGGTGCCCAGGCGCGCTGTCGAGCAGCACCAATCCAACCGCCAGCAGCAGCAGCAAGGCGAGGAAAAGGGCCGCCAGTTCGGTCGCCAGGCGGCGCGCCCAATGCTTTCTGAGCCGGATCCGGGCGGGTTCGCCGCCGCCGTGCCCGGCGATCACCGTCTCGGCCATCAGAAGGCCTGGCCGAGGGATACGGTCACCGCCACCCGACTATCGCCCTTCTGGCGGTTGAGCGGGGTACCGACGTCGACCCGGATCGGCCCGAAGCTCGAATAATAGCGCAAGCCGATGCCTGCCCCGAACTGCCAGTCCTTGAAGCTCGGCAAGCTGCTGGTGGTCAGCGAGCCGCCGTCGAAGAACGGCACAATGCCGAGGTTGCCGCCAAGCAGGCCGGTACGAAAACGCGTCTCGAGGCTGAACTCGGCGAGGCTGCGCCCGCCGATCGGATCGTTGTCGATGTCACGCGGGCCAAGCCGCTGATAGCCGTAGCCGCGCACCGATCCGCCGCCACCGGCATAGAACCGCCGCGACGGAGCGATGGCATCGCGGTCCGCGCCGAAGATCGTGCCGAGGCGGAACCGGCCGGCGGCGACCGTTTGCGCGGAAACGGGAAGATAGGCGCTGCCATCGATCTGCGCCCTGGTGTAGCCGAACGTGCCGCCTTCGAAGCTCAGCTCCGGGCTGATCCTCCCGCCGAGTCTGAAGCCGCGGGTCGGGTTGAGCAGGTCGTCGCTGCCGTCATAGGTCAGGCTGGCGGGAATGGCACCGATGAAGAAGGTGCGCCGCCGTGCCTCGCCGGTCGCCTCGATGGTGTCGCGCTCGTCGGTCGCCACCAGCTCGCCGCCAAGGCTCCACGTCCATTTTTTGTGCCAGATGAAATTGCTTTGCCGCTCGATCCCGCCGGATAGGCTGAAGGTGCGCGCCTCGAAAGCGTCGCGGTCGACATGGCTGGCGAGAATCTGGCCATTGAGCACCTGGTCGCGCCGCCGGAAGTTGTTGCGCCGGAAGACCACCGCGGCGAGCTGTTCCTGGGTACCAGCAACTCCGCGCAGGGTCAGCGCGCCCTCGGGGTTGAAGAAGTTGCGATGCTGCCAGCTGGCCTCGACCCGCACGCCTTCGCCCGTGCCATAGCCGATCTCGCCGGCGATGGTTCGCGGCGGCGCAGGCTCCAGCCGGACGTCAATATCGACCAGTCGGCCGCCATCGCGCGGAACGACCCGTGTTTCGACCGCCGCGACCAGGCCGGTGGCGACCAGCGCGCGACGCAGGTCGTCGACCTCCGACTGTTCGAACATGTCGCCGCGCTCGAACCGCGCGATCCGGCCGACATGAGCGGGCGAGAACGGCGGCGAGCCGCTGACCCTTATGTCGCCGAAGCGCGCGACCGGGCCAGGAGTGACCGCCAGAACCAGCTTGGCCGTGGCGGTCTGATGATCGACGACGATGTCCTGCTCGCCGATCTCGGCGGTGGCGAAGCCCTGCTCGCCCAGTGCGACCTTGAGCGCGATCCCGGCGGCGATGACCTGGTTTGCAACCACCGGGTCGCCCGGTTTGACGGCGAACGCTTCGCGCAGTGCCGCCGCGTCGCCGCCGGCTTCGGAAAGGCCGGGGAACTCGACCGTGTCGAAGCGGTAGAGCGGGCCCGGCACGGCGCGCAGCTCGACCGCGATCCGCTCCTCGTCGCGGCTGATGTCGGGCTCGACCGAGGCGTCGAAATAGCCCTGCGCCTGGAGCAATCCGGTCAGTAGTTCGGAATCGGTGCGCGCCCGGCGGTCAATCTGCGCGGCGTTGGCCGGCTCGTCCTGCTCCGCCTCCAGCGCCGAGCGCTCGTGGAACGCCGCCAGCAAGGCCGCGCTGGACGCCTCGCCAAGCCCGGTCAGGCTGACCCCGTAGCGCCGGGCGGCGACGTCGTCGTCGAATGCTGCCTGCTCGCTGGATTGCGGGGATTCGCCTTCGATCGGCTCGGGCGCGGGGTCAGGTGTATCCATGTCCGGCCATTCGACGCCTAGGTCCGGCATCGCATCGAGCGGAGCCGACGGGTCGAGCTCGGTCGGCTCCTGCGATTGGGCGCTGGCCGGCCCGGCCGCAAGCACGGCCCCGACGGCAAGCGTCAACAGGCGCCCAGCCGCGCTTCCTTTTCCCCGCCATGCCATTGGCGCCAGCCTAGCCAGCGCGCCAGAGGGTGACTAGCCCGCCATGCGCCTAATGAATGGCCCCGGCGACATCGTCCGTGGCGATCAGCGCGGTGAACCGCTCGATCTGCCGCCAATGGCAGAAGCCGAGCACATTCTCCTTGTCGCGGCTGGCGCTGGCGCGCTGGGCCGCCACCGCCGGCGCGTCCATCCCATATTCGGCGACCAGCGACATCGCGTCGTCGAAGGCGGCGCGTCCGCTGAGGAAAAATTCGGTCATGGATCCGCCGTAGCGGGGTCAGGTTTCGCCGACGCGCACAAACGCAATGAACGCCGCGTCAACCACGAGCAAAATTGCAACCTCCGCCCGCTGGCCATAGAGTGATCGGCAATCGGAGGGGCGATGTCCGAGGTATTTGTCTCCTACAAGGCGGAGGATCGGGCGCGGGTCGCACCGCTGGTCGAAGCGCTCACCGCCGAGGGACTGGCCGTGTGGTGGGATGCCCACATCGGCGGCGGCGAGGAATGGCGCGACGAGATCGCCGGTCATCTCGATGCCGCGTCCTGCGTCATCGTCGTGTGGAGCAAGCGTTCGACCGGCAAGGACGGCCGTTTCGTGCGCGAGGAGGCGACCCGGGCGCTGAAGCGCGGAACCTACCTCCCGATCCTGATCGACAAGGTCACCCCGCCGCTTGGCTTCGGCGAAACGCAGGCGCTTCCGCTGACTGGCTGGAAAGGCAGGACCGACGATCCTCGATATGCGGCGATCGCCAATGCGGTGAATGCCAGGGCTGGACGCGAAGCCCGCCATCGCGTCCGTCCCGCAGCCGGGATCGCCCGACGGCCGCTGCTCGTCGGGGGCGGTGCCGCACTGGTCGCGGCCGGGATCGGCGGGTGGTTGCTGCTCAAGCCCGCTGCCGCAAAAGCCAACAGCATCGCCGTCCTGCCCTTCGCCAACCTCAGCGGCGATCCGGCGCAGGACTATTTCTCGGACGGCATGGCGGAGGAACTGCGCAGCGCCCTGTCGCGCATCGCCGGTCTCAAGGTCGTCGCCCGAACGTCTTCGGAAATGCTTCGTGACAGCGATGCCAAGACCGCCGCGGACAAGCTGGGCGTGGAGAATATCGTTGCCGGCAGCGTCCGGAGATCGCCCGGGACGATCCGGGTCGGCGCCCAACTCATCGACGGCGATGACGGGTTGGAACGCTGGTCGGAAACCTTTGACCGGCCGGCCGGCGACGTGCTGGCGATTCAATCCGAGATCGCCGAGAACGTCGCGCGGGCCCTCAGCATCGAGCTTGGCGGTGCCGACAGGACTGCGCTGACTCTCGGCGGAACGCGGAGTGCGGAAGCCAGGGATCTCGTTCTGCGATCGATCGAAGCCCGCCGGGACGACAGCGAACCCAGCTTGCGCCGCGCCCTGTCGTTGGTGGATCAGGCGATCGCGCTCGACCCGAACTATGCAGAGGCGGAAGCGCGCCGTGCGCTCATTCTCATCTATCTGGGCAGCGTTCATGCCGCCAGCGCCGAACAGGCCCGCCAGGAGGCGCAGCTGGCTCTGCGATCCGCCCGCCGGGCGATCGCCATCGCACCGAAGTTCGCGATGGGCCACGCCGCGCTGTCCAACATCTTTCGTGACCGGCTGCAAATGAGCCAGGCCTTGCGTGAGGCCGAAGTCGCCAATGGCTTGCGCGGCACGGACTCGCCGACCTTGAACAACTACGCCTATCTGCTGATGCAGGCCGGTCGAACCCGTGAAGCTCAGGCCATGGCCAAGCGGATCATGGGGTTGGACCCGCTCAACCCGAATTCGTTCGAAGCGCAGACGGTCACTGCTTACTACGGCCGCCGCTACCAGGAAGCGCTCGCTCCGGGACGGCGGGGGATGCAGATGGCGCCTGACCGGCTTCGGATCCGCGCCTTCGTCGGCAACTCCCTGCTGCAGCTGGGCCGGGCAGATGACGCAGCCCGCGAATTTGCCGGGATGCCGGCCGGCGATTACCGGCGGCTGACCGGCCAAGCGGTGATCGCGGCCCGCTCGGGTCGTCCCTCCGCTGCCCACGCTCTTAGGGAAGAGTTGCGAGACCGCTACGGCGACGCGGTCCATTGGCAGAATGGGCAAATCTATGCGCAGCTCGGCATGGCCGACGAGGCCTTCAAGGAGCTCGACGCCGCCTGGGAGGTGCGCGACGCCGGCCTCGGTTATGTGCGTGTCGACCCGTTCGTCGACCCGCTGCGCAAGGACCCCCGCCTCGCAGTCGTGGAGGCAAGGCTCAATTTCCCTCCAGGCTGATGGCGGCGCCCGATCCTTTGTGGCAAGGCTCCCGCCCATGAAAAAGCGCGCGACCCAAGCCGGCGGCTTCTTCCTCATCCTCCCGGTCGTCGCCGGATTCTTCTACGGCCTGACCACAGGCGAGGCGATGGGGTGGACCTTCATCGGGCTTGTCGTCGGGGTCATTCTGGCGTCGCTCGTCTGGCT
>DASTDT010000151.1:0-3615 GCA_035710225.1 Sphingomicrobium sp. | reverse complement strand
GAGACGTGGATCATCACTTTGAACTTGGGGTCCATCGAACGACTCCCGGCTGATCGTCGACCTTAGCGATTCCTTGCTTTCGCGGGAACGGCGAGATGGGTATTGCGCCCAGCCATGACCAAACGCACCGGTGGCCGGATTCTGGTCGACCAGCTTCGGATTCAGGGCTGCGACCGCATTTTCACGGTTCCGGGCGAGAGCTTCCTCGCCGTCCTCGACGCGCTCCACGACACGAAAGAAATCGACACCGTCGTCTGCCGCCAGGAGGGCGGGGTCGCTTACATGGCCGACGCCGACGGCAAGATGACGGGCCGCCCGGGCATTGCCTTCGTCACCCGCGGCCCGGGTGCGACCAACGCCAGCGGCGGGGTCCATGTCGCGTTCCAGGATTCGACGCCGATGATTTTGTTCGTCGGCGATCTCGACCGCTCCGACCGCGATCGCGAGGGCTTCCAGGAGATCGACTTCCCGGCCTTTTTCGCACCGATTTCCAAATGGTCGGCGCGGATCGACGATGCCCGCCGGATTCCCGAATATGTCGCCCGCGCCTGGCGGGTCGCCACCGCCGGACGGCCAGGCCCGGTCGTGCTCGCCATCCCCGAGGACATGCTTCGCGACGAGGTTGAAGCCGACGACCGGCCACCCGTGCCGCCGGTCGCCGAATGTCCCGACCCCGGCGCCCTTGCCGCCCTGTTCGAATTGCTGAAGGAATCCGCCGCCCCGCTCGCCATCGTCGGCGGCGCCGACTGGAGCCCGCGCGCCGCGCACCATTTCGCCAATTTCGCGGTCCGCCACGGGATTCCGGTCGCTGCTGCCTTCCGGCGCCAGGACTCGATCGACAACCATTGCGCTGTCTATGCCGGCCAATTGGGCTACGGCCCCAACCCCAGGCTTCAGCAGCGCGTGCGCGACGCCGACCTCGTCATCGCCGTCGGCGCTCGGCTGGGAGAGGCGACCACCGACGGCTACAAGCTGATCACGCCCGGCCATCCCGACCAGACGCTGGTTCATGTCCACCCCGACCCCAATGAGCTGGGCCGGGTCTATCACGCCGACCTGCCGATCGTCGCCGACATGGGCGAGTTCGCCGAAATGCTCGACGAATGGTCCGACCCCGACCTCGTCCGCTTCTCGGCTGGCGAGGAAGCTCACCGCGAATGGCTAGAGTGGAGCGAGCCTGAACCGCGCGAGGGGGTAAAGCTGGACCTCGGGCCGGTAGTGAAAGCGATGCGCGACAAGCTTCCCGCCGACACCATCATCTGCAACGGCGCCGGCAATTTCTCCGGCTGGTGGCATCGCTACTGGCGCTACGGGTCGATGCCCACTCAGCTTGCGCCGACCTCGGGCACGATGGGTTACGGCCTGCCGGCCGCGCTCGCCGCCGCGCTTCGATTCAAGGACCGAACGGTGGTGTGCGTCGCCGGCGACGGCGATTTCCTGATGAACGGGCAGGAACTGGCGACGGCCGCGCAATATGGCGCCGACGTCCTCGTCATCGTCGTCGACAATTCAAGCTACGGCACGATCCGCATGCACCAGGAGCGCGAATATCCCGCCCGGATCAGCGCGACCGGCCTCGCCAACCCCGATTTCGTCAAGCTGGCCGAAGCCTATGGCGGCCAGGGCTGGCGCGTGGAGGAGACCGCCGGGTTCGACGCCGCGCTGGACGGCGCGATCAGCTCGCGCGGCATCCGGCTCATCCACTGCATGTGCGATGTGGAGGTGATCACCAACAGCACGACCATCTCCAATATCCGCTCGAAATAGGATAGGGCTCGTCGGGCGAGGAGGCGTTAGACAATGTCCACCGACCAGGCGTTCACCGGCAGCGTACCGGCAATTTACGACCGTTTCCTGGGCCCGTTGCTGTTCGAGTCCTACGCCGCCGACATGACCGAGCGGGTCGCGGAATTGGCGCCCGAGACGATTCTCGAGACGGCCGCCGGCACCGGAATCCTGACCAAGGCGCTTCTCGCGCGCCTGCCCGGCGCAAGATTTACGGTGACCGACCTAAATCCGGGAATGCTCGAGATCGCGATGGCCCACGCCGGCGGCGATCGGACCAGGTTCGAGGCGGTCGACGCCACCCGCCTGCCCTATCGCGACGGCGACTTCGACGTGGTGGTGAGCCAATTCGGAATCATGTTCTTCCCCGACCGTGTCGCCGGCTACCGCGAGGCCCGGCGCGTGCTCGCGCCGGGCGGCACGTTCCTGTTCAACGCCTGGTGCAGCCTCGACGACAATCCGGTGTCGAAGGTGGTCCATGACGCGGTCGGCGCACTCTTTCCCGACAACCCGCCGGGGTTCATGGCGCGCACGCCCTACGGCCACGGATCGGCCGACGAGATCGAGCGGGACCTCACAGCCGCCGGGTTCGAGGACATGTCGATCGAACGTGTCGAGCTGCCCTGCCGGGCACCGTCGCCCGAATATCCGGCCAAAGGCTTCGTCATGGGCTCGCCGCTGAGGATGGAAATCGAGGAGCGCGCGCCCGGCACGCTCGACGAAGTCGCCGAGGCGGTCGAGCGGGCGGTCGCCGAGCAATTCGGAAGCGGCCCGATCGATTCGACCATGGCGGCAATGGTGGTGTCGGCGCGCGCGCCCTAATCTTCGCCGAAGCCGTGCGCCCCGACCAGCGGGACAAAGCGCACCGCGCCCAGATCCTCCTCCACGAGCCGGCCGTCGTCCCGCTTGGTGGCCTTGACCAGCTTCTGGACCGACCCGGGATCGCCCAATGGCATGACGATCCGGCCGCCCGGCTTCAGCTGGTCGATGAGCACTTGGGGCAAGTGGCTTCCGCTGGCTGCGGCGACGACGGCGTCGAACGGCGACTCCGCCGGGCAACCGAGCGTGCCGTCGCCTTCGATGATCCGGACATTGGCGTAGCCGAACCGCTCCATTCGCTCGGCCGCCTGCCGGGCCAGTTCGGGGTGGCGCTCGATGGCGATCACCTTTTCGGCGATCTGGCCGATGACGGCGGCGGCATAGCCCGATCCAGCGCCAACCTCGAGCACCGTGTCGCCGGGCCGGATGCCGGCGGCGGCGATGGTCAAGGCGACGACATAGGGCTGGGAAATGGTCTGGCCGAAGCCGATCGGAAGCGGACCGTCGGCGTAGGCGTGGGCGGCAAGATCGGGCGCGACAAAGGCCTCGCGCGGGACCGCGCCAAAGGCGCCGAGCAGGATCGGGTCGTCGAGACCGCGCGCGGCGATGTGCCGCTCGACCATGCGTCTCCGCAGGGCCGCGAAGTCGGTCATCGCCTCAGATCAGCCCGGCCAGCGGGCTGCTGGGGTCGGCATAGCGGCGCTTTTGCATCCGCCCGGCGAGATAGGCCTCGCGCCCGGCCTCGACCGCAAGCTTCATCGCGCGCGCCATGCGCACCGGCTCTTTCGCCTCGGCGATGGCGGTGTTCATCAACACCCCGTCGCAGCCCAGCTCCATCGCCACCGCGGCGTCGCTCGCGGTTCCGACCCCGGCGTCGACCAGCACCGGCACGCTTGCGCCCTCGACGATGAGGCGGATGGTGACCTGGTTCTGCAAGCCCAACCCGGAGCCGATCGGCGCGCCAAGCGGCATGATCGCCACCGCGCCAGCCTCTTCGAGCTGCTTGGCGGC
>DASTDT010000150.1:0-9288 GCA_035710225.1 Sphingomicrobium sp. | reverse complement strand
GCGGCCCACGACGCCATCGTTCTCGACCCGCCCCGCGCCGGCGCCGAGCAGCAGGTGCGGGCGCTGGCGGCGTCGGCCGTCCCCAGGATCGCCTACGTCAGCTGCAACCCGGCGACCTTCGCCCGCGACGCGCGGCTGCTGGCCGACGGCGGGTACCGACTCCTGTGGGCGCAACCGGTCGGCCAGTTCCTGTGGTCGACCCACGTCGAGCTGGCCGCCGCCTTCGCCCGCTAGAAGTCGAGGATTCCGCAGTCGTGCAGGATCCTGAGGCCGGCGTGGACGGTCAGGAACAGCAGGCACGCCGTCGCCAGGGCGAACAAGGTGAAGCGGATGGGCACGATGTTGACCGTCGACTGGACGATGCTGTGGATGATCCGGAGCACGACATAGCCCCATGCCAGCAGCAGGTTGAGCCCGCCGCCCATGTCCATCATCGCCAGGGTCAGCGCGATCGCATAGAAGATCGTCGGCTGCTCCATCAGGTGGTTGTAATTGTGCGACGGCCACTGCGCCTCGTCCGGCGCTTTTCCGTCGAGGTTGACGCCGCGCGAGCCGCGCGGGATTGTGCCCCAGCCGATCCCGAGCTTGGCGAAGGCGCGGCGGCGGGCAATCGCCATCCACGCCAGCATCACCAGCGTCCACGCGACCAGCGCCACCACCGGCGCGAGTATCGGGCTATATTCCATCGTCGCCTCCCCCATTCGAACGGGGAAGGTGCGTCAGAACGTTTCGGCGCGCAACCTAGTCGAACAGCTTGGCGAAGCGCGGCTTCGCGCGAGTCTTCCAGTGGCCGCGGTGGTAGGCATCGCTGGCTAGCAGCGGAAGCACCGAGGTCGCCTCGGCGAACACCATCTGCTCGAGCGCGGTGGATACCTTGCCCCAGCTCGCCGCCTCCTGGAGGGTCGAGGAAGAGCAGGCGCCGTCGCGCACGTCGGCGACGGTGATCTGGATGGCGTATTTGTGAACCTCGACGTCGTCGTGGCCGAGGATCTCGGCGCACACCACCGTGTCCTGGGCGAAGTTCTTCGGAACGCCGCCGCCGATCATCAGCAGGCCGGTGGTGCCGGCCTTGATCTTGATGTCGGTCAGCTCGCGGAAGTCGGCGATGGAATCCATCGTCATGTAATGGCCGCCGCGCTTCATAGCGTCGGCCTGGTGCTTGACCAGCCCGAAGCCGGCCGAGCTGTCGGTGAACGCTGGGCAGAAGATCGGAACGTCATGCTCGTAGGCGAGCTGGACCAGGCTGCCCTCCTTCTTGGCGTTGCCTGCGGCGAGCCACTTGCCCATCTCGCGGATGAAGGCGCGGCTCGAATAGGGCCTGGGCTCGAGGCTGTCGGCGATCACGCCGATGGTATGGTCGCAATCCTGAAGTGCGACCTCGTCGATATAGGTGTCGTAGATGCGGTCGATGTAGAGCGAGCGAAGCGTGTCGTCGTCGGGGATTTCGAGCGCCTGGTAATGCTTGTGGCCGAGCGCCTCGAAGAAATCCATGTCGACGATGCTCGCGCCGGTGGCGACGATGGCGTCGACCATGTTGTTCTTCACCAGCTCGGCATAGAGATCCATGCAGCCGCCCGCCGAGGTCGAGCCGGCGATCACCAGCCACACCGAGCAGTCGGAGTCGGCGAGCATCTGGTTGTAGATCTGTGCGGCGCGCGCGAGGTCGCGGCTGGTGAAGCTCATCTTGCCCATCGCCTCGACGATCGGGCGGGCGTCGAAGCTGGTGATGTCGATATGCTCGACCTGGTTGGCGAGCAGCTCCGACTTGCGGGTGTCGTTGATCTTGCTCTCGTCCTGGACCTTGTTGAGCGTGTCGGTGGTCATCGTGATGCTACTCCAATGCGTGGCGAACGCCTCGCGGCGCGCCGAAATCCCGTTGTGTTATTACGCTACAGCGTGACGACGTTCGAGCGCTGCTCGCGTTCCGCGCCGGTGTAGAGCGAGGTCATCGGCTCGTCGGCGACGGTTACCCGATCCTCGACTCCGAAGCCGTTGAAACCGGTACGCATCGCACAGCCATAGGCGCCGAGCATGCCGATCTCGATATAGTCGCCGGCGGCGACGTCGCCGGGAAGCTCGAACGGCCCGGCCATGCGGTCGAGATCGTCGCAGGTTGGCCCGTAAAAGCTGAAGCCCATGGTCCGTACGTCGCTGTCCGGCTCGCGGATCAGCCGCACCGGATAGCGCCAGCCAATGTGAGCGGCGTCGAACAGGGCGCCATAGGCCCCGTCGTTGATGTACAGCTCGTCGCCGCGGCGCTTCTCGACCCGCACCAGCACGCTTGCATATTCCGCGCACAGGGCACGGCCGGGCTCGCACCACAATTCGGCCGAATAGCTGATCGGCAAGGCCTCGAAGCTGCGGTGGATGACCTCGAAATAGGCTTCCAGCGGGGGCGGCTCCATGCCCGGGTAGGACGACGGAAAGCCGCCGCCGACATCGACAATGTCGACCGTAACCGCGGCTTCGACGATGGCATCGCGCACACGGCCCATCGCTTCGGCGTAGGCGGCCGGGCTCATCGCCTGGCTTCCGACGTGGAAGCAGATGCCGAGCGCATCGGCGGCCTGGCGGGCGGCGAACAGCAGCGCCTTCACCTCATGCGGCTCGACGCCGAACTTTGCGGCAAGGCTGAGCTTCGAATGGTCCGAGCTGACCCTCAGGCGAACGAGCAGGTTGAGATCGCTGGCCGTCGCTCCGCCGGGGGCGGTGGTGGCGCGCACGATCTTGTCGAGCTCCTCCAGCGTATCGAGGCTGAAGGTGCGGACATTATGCTCGAAATAGGCCTCGGCGATCGCCTCCTCGGCCTTGACCGGGTGCATGAAGCACAACACCGCCTCGGGCAGCGTCTCGGCGACCAGCCGCACTTCGCCCAGCGACGCGACGTCATAATGCGTGACGCCGGCGTCCCACAGCAGCCGAAGCAGCTCAGGCGAAGGATTGGCCTTGACCGCATAGAGCGACATACCCGGAAACTTCTCGACGAAGAATCGGGCGGCGCGGGTGGCGGCATGAGGACGCAAGAGCGTGACCGGCTGGACCGGACGCTGCTTCGCGATATCGGCAACGCTGAAATTGCCGGTCGGGGCGGTCGCTAGCCCCAGCGCGCGATGATGCTTGTGCAATTCAAGGGACCTCCAATGGGGTAGTTGCGTGAGCACTGCCTTGCGGTTGGAAGTCCCATGGGGCAGCGGAGGCGCGATATATGGTCGAGGGGCGCTCAAGTAAAGATTTTTTGGCCAAACGACCCCCGCTGAGGCCTCGGCTTGGCGCGACAGACATTCGGGTTGGCGAATATCCAGTAATTTCATGGACTTGTGAGGGACAATGGAGCTGAGCCGAGAAGATGTGCTGAACGCCGCGCGGCGGATCGAGGGAGCGGTCGTGCGGACCGAGCTCCGGAGCGCGACGATTCGCGGCGTACCGGTGTGGCTCAAGTGCGAGTGCCTGCAGACCGGCGGAGCGTTCAAGCTGCGCGGGGCATCGAACCGGCTGCTGGCGATGAGCGCGGAGGAACGCGCGTTAGGCGTGGTCGCATTTTCCTCCGGCAATCATGCCCAGGGCGTGGCGATTGCCGCGCATCGGCTGGGATTGACGGCGATCATCGTCATGCCGTCCGACGCGCCCGCGCTGAAGGTCGAGGGGACCCGCGCGCAAGGCGCTGACATCGTTTTCTACGACCGCCTGCGCGAGAATCGCGAAGAGATTGCCGCGGACATCGCCGCGAGCAGCGGGGCGGTGGTCGTGCCCAGCTTCGACGACCCGTGGATCGTTGCCGGGCAGGGCACGGTCGGGCTCGAGATTTCCGAAGAGCTCGACGGCGATCCGCCGCTGATCGCCGTTCCGGTCGGCGGCGGCGGGCTGGCGAGCGGCATCGCGCTGGCCTGTCCAGGCTCGCGCATCGTCGGGGCCGAGCCCGAGGGATGGGACGACATGCGCCGATCGCTCGAGTCGGGCGCGATCGAGCCGGTCGGTGCCAATCCGCCGCCGACCCTTTGCGATGCGCTCCAGACCCCGCGGGTGTCGCCGATTACCTTCGCCATCCTCGCCGAGCGCGAAGCGACGGTCGTCGCAGTCAGTGACCGCGAGGTCGGCGCGGCGGTGCGCTGGGCGTGGCATGAGCACGGCCTGAGGGTCGAGCCGGGCGGCGCCGCGGCGCTGGCGGCGGTGCTATGCGGCAAGGCCGAGGCCGAGGAAGGGATGGCGATCGTGCTGTCGGGCGGGAATATCGACCCCGCGCTTCACGCGCGGCTGGTCGGTTAGGCGACGGCGGTGCGGTATTCGCCGGGCTCGACGTGCGACGGGCTAGAACGCTCGACCGCCTGGGTCAGCTCCTCGAGCTCGGCGGCCAGGATCCGCAGTTCGGCGGCGAGCACCTTGGGATCGGTGTCGGCAAGGCTGGCGGAGGCGTCGAGCAGGGTCTCGAGCATCATCGCGATGCACGGCAGGATCGTTTCCTCGATCTTCTCGAAGGCTTCCTCGAGCCGTGACTGGCGTTCGGCTTGATCCATACGCAATCTGATTGCACGATCCGGGTTAAGCCTTCGTGAAAGGAACGGCGGATGGAAATGCTGGCCAATTGGGCGCTCGGCCTGGCAATGGTCGCCGCGTTCCTGCTGATTATCGGCGGCATCGTGCTCATCCGCCGCGACCATGACCGCAAGCGCGGCGTGCTGATGCTCGCCGCGGCGGCGGTGCTGATCGCGAACGTCGCGATCTGGACGGTTTGACGGGCCTTCCGGGGCCTAGGTCAGCGCCGGACGCGCGGCAAAGTCCTGGCCTAGGCGCATGTCGAGATAGCGGTCGACGCTTTTCATCAGCAGCGGAATCTCGTCGGCGAAGAAGTGGTTAGCGCCCGGAATGGTGTCGTGGTGGATGGTGATGTGGCGCTGGGTACGAAGCTTGTCGACCAGCTTCTGAACCGCGCCCGGCGTGACCACCTCGTCGGCTTCGCCCTGGATAATGATTCCCGAGGATGGGCAGGGGGCGAGGAAGCTAAAGTCGTACATGTTGGCCGGCGGCGCGATCGAGATGAAGCCCTTGATCTCCGGCCTGCGCATGAGGAGCTGCATGCCGATCCAGGCCCCGAAGCTGACTCCGGCGACCCAGGTCTGCTCGGCCTCGGGATGGATCTGCTGGACCCAGTCGAGCGCGCTCGCGGCGTCGCTCAGTTCGCCGACGCCATTGTCGAACGTCCCCTGGCTGCGGCCGACCCCGCGGAAATTGAAGCGCAAGGTCGCGAAGCCTCTCCGCACGAAGTCCTTGAACAGCAATTGCACCAGCTTGTTGTTCATCGTCCCGCCGGCCTGCGGATGGCTGTGCAGAATCATCGCCACCGGCGCGCGCGGCCGGGGCCCGGGCGTGAAGCGGCCCTCCAGTCGGCCTTCAGGTCCGGGGAAAATCACTTCGGGCATAGGGCGGCGCTCGCGCTTGGGTCAGGGAAAAACGGGCACGCGGGCAGGTGCGCCGCGCGGGCCGAGCCTATATAGGGTGGGCGCTCCATCTGGCAATCGGCAGGAACGCCCACGTTGACGACACGAATCTACCTCGACCACGCCGCGACCACCCCCGTCATCCCTTCCGCTCGCGAAGCCTATCGACGGGGCCTCGACACGCCGGGCAACCCCAACAGCCCGCATGCCGAAGGACGCGCCGCGCGCGCACTGCTTGAGGAAGCGCGCGAGGCGTTGAAGGACGCGCTTGGCTGGCGCCATGACGTCATCTTCACCTCCGGGGCGAGCGAGGCGGTCGAGATCGCCGGTCGCCGTGCCTGCGTCGCCGGCCGGGCCTATGGCGCGAGCGAGCACGCCATCGTGCCGTTCGCGATGGGCCAAGCCGCCGCCGTCATCTCGGTCGGCCGCGACGGCCTGATCGACGAGGCGGCGCTGGCCAAGGTGCTGGAGCAGGGGCCGGCGCTGATCGCCATCCAGCAGGTCAACAACGAGACCGGGATCGTCCAGTCGCTCGACCGGCTGTATCCCGCGATTCGCGAGGCCGGCTCGCTTCTGCTCGCCGATTGCGCGCAGGGCGCGTCCAAGCTGCCGCTTCCGGATGCCGACCTGATCGCCATCTGCGCGCACAAGCTCGGCGGACCGCTCGGGGTCGGCGCGCTTCTGGTCAAGGACCTGGCGGTGCTCGAACCTTGCGGCGGCGGGCAGGAGAAGGGGTACCGCCGGGGCACGCAGGACGCCCCGGGCGCGCTGGCCTTCGCTGCCGCGCTCACCGCTCGGCCCTACGACATGGCGCGCATGGCCGCCCTCAGGGAGCGGGTCGAGGCGGGCGTGCTCGCGGCCGGCGGCGAGATCATCGGGGGCGATTCGCCGCGGGTGCCGACGATCGGCGCGATCGGCCTTCGCGGAGCGACCAGCGCGGCCTTGCTGGTGCAGTTCGATCTTGCCGGGCTGGCGGTGTCGGCGGGGAGCGCCTGTTCGTCGGGCAAGGCCAAGGCCAGCCATGTGCTGGCGGCAATGGACGTCGATCCCGAGCTCGCCGCTTCCTACCTGCGAATCAGCTTCGGGCCGGAGACAAGCGAGGCCGACATCGATGCGTTCCTGCGCGAGTTCGAGCGGATCGCGGCCCGCCTGCGCCACGGAAAGGCGGCATGATCTACCTCGATTACCAGGCGACCACTCCGCTCGCACCCGAGGTGGCAGCGGCGATGCGGCCGTGGATCGAGGAAAAGTTCGCCAACCCGCACTCGCCCTCGACCTGGGGACGCGAGGCGGCGGCGGCAATCGAGGTCGCCCGCGACCGCGTTCTGAGCGCGGTCGGCCTCGATGAAGGGCGGCTGGCCTTCACTTCCGGTGCGACCGAGGCGATCAACTGGGCCATTCGCGGAACGCTTGAACGCTCCGAGCGGCGGCGGATCGTCACCATCGCCAGCGAGCATGCAGCGGTGCTCGACACCTGCGAGTGGCTGGAGGGGCAGGGGGTCCAAGTCGTCCGACTGCCGGTGGCGAACGACGGGCTGGTCGACCTCGAGGAGGCCCGCCTGGCGATCGACGAGCGCACCGCGTTGGTGGCAGCGATGCTCGTCAACAACGAGATCGGCGTGATCCAGCCGGTCGCCGAGCTGGCCGAGATGGCGCACGCCGTCGGCGCCATTATGCTGTGCGACGCGGTGCAGGGGTTCGGCCGCATGCCGATCCCGCCCGGACCGCACCTGATCGCCTTGTCGGGACACAAGGTCCATGGGCCAAAGGGGGTCGGCGCCTTGTGGATGCGCAAGGGCGCCGAGCCGCGCCCGTTGCTCCACGGCGGCGGGCAGGAGATGGGACTTCGGTCGGGAACGCTGTCGCCGGCGCTGTGCGTTGGCTTCGGCGAGGCCGCACGGCTCGCCGACCAGTGCCGGACTCGGGACCGTGAGCATGTCGAGAAACTGTGGCAAGTCGCGCTCTCAAGCTTCTCGGATGACTGGATAATCAACGGAAGCATTGAGCGCCGCTATCATGGCAATCTCAACCTTCGCCTCGAGGGCCTCGATGCCGCTCGGCTGCTCGCGGAGCTGCGCAACATTGCTTTCTCGCTGGGATCGGCCTGCGCCTCGGGCTCGGGCCGGCCGAGCCATGTGCTTCGTGCGCTCGGCCTCGGCGATCGCGCGGCGCGATCCTCGCTCCGCCTCGGCTTCGGCCGCTATACCGGCGAGGCGGAATTGCGCTCTGCCTGCCGCCACATCGTGCGCGTCGCCCGCGAGCAGCAGGAATGGGCGGCATGACCTTGGTCCGCTTCCTGAAGGCCGATGGATCGCTCGACCGCGAGGTCGAGGCCGGCCCTGCAACCAACCTACTCGACCTCGCCCAGGCCAATGGCCAAAAACTCGAGGGCGCGTGCGAGGGGGCAATGGCCTGCTCGACCTGCCATGTGCTGGTCGCACCCGAAGATTTCGAGCGGCTGCCCAAGGCCAGCGAGGAGGAGGAGGATCTGCTCGACCTCGCCGCTCATGCCACGCGTTTTTCGCGCCTGTCGTGCCAGGTCGCCGTTCCCGACGGCGCGCCGTTCACGGTGACGATCCCGCTGTCGGCCTATAATCTCGACCGCTAGCGGTGCCGTTTCTTGAAAGAGGTGGAAGCCGGCGACCCGGGACGAAATCGTTGTGGCTGCTTCCTTCCGGACCTGACCAGGTTGGCGACAGTCCCGCCCACCGACTTCCGGGCGCGCATATGGCGAGGCGGCGTTGGCATGGCAAGAGCGGGTGGACTACACCCACCCCATGAGCGACGAATCGCGACCTGACGAATCACCCGACGATCTCGGCCCCGGCCTCGGGCTCGACGAACCGCCGCAGCCGGTGAAGGCGGTGGAGCCGACGCCATATCGCGTGCTCGCCCGCAAATACCGGCCGCAAAGCTTCGACGAGCTGATCGGCCAGGATGCGATGGTGCAGACGCTGGCCAACGCCATCCAGCGCGGACGGATCGCCCATGCCTTCCTGCTGACCGGGGTGCGCGGGGTCGGCAAGACCTCGACCGCGCGGCTGATCGCCAAGGCTCTGAATTGCGTCGGCCCCGACGGCAGCGGCGGGCCGACGATCAACCCGTGCGGCGTGTGCGAGCCGTGCCGATCGATCGCCGAGGGGCGCCACATCGACGTGATCGAGATGGACGCCGCCAGCCATACCGGGGTCGACGATGTCCGCGAGATCATCGACGCCGTGCGCTACGCCGCCGTATCGGCGCGCTTCAAGATCTACATCATCGACGAAGTTCACATGCTCTCGAAGAACGCCTTCAACGCCTTGTTGAAGACGCTCGAGGAGCCGCCCTCGCACGTGAAGTTCCTGTTCGCCACGACCGAGGTGGACAAGGTGCCGGTGACCGTCCTGTCACGCTGCCAGCGCTTCGACCTTCGGCGAATTCCGGCCGACAAGCTGGTGACCCACTTTCGCGGCGTGGCGATGGCCGAGGGCGTCGAGGTCGAGGAAGAAGCGCTCGGCGTGATCGCCCGAGCCGCCGAGGGCTCGGCGCGCGATGGGCTGAGCATCCTCGACCAGGCGATCGCGCATGGGGAAGGCAAGGTCGATGCCGAGCAGGTCCGCGCAATGCTCGGGCTCGCCGATCGCGGGCGGGTCCGGCGGCTGCTGGGAAGCGTGCTTGCCGGCGACGCCGCCGCGACCCTCGCCCAGCTCGACGAGGCACATGCCCTGGGCCTCGACCCCAAGTCGCTTCTTCGCGGACTGATGGAAAGCCTTCACTCGGTCACTCGCGCCAAGGCCGGCGCGGCGGGCGACGTGCTTCAGTCCGCCGAGGAGCGCGAGGCGGCGTCCTTGTGGGCGTCGCAGCTCGGCTGGGC
>DASTDT010000149.1:0-3976 GCA_035710225.1 Sphingomicrobium sp. | reverse complement strand
CGAGAGCTACCTCAAGGCCGAGCTGATCATTGACGCCTGCAAGGCGACCGGCGCCGACGCCGTTCATCCCGGCTACGGCTTCCTCAGCGAGCGCACCAGCTTTGCGGAGGCGTTGGCCGCCGAGGGCATCGCCTTCATCGGCCCGCCGGTGAACGCCATTGCCGCGATGGGCGACAAGATCGAATCCAAGAAGCTGGCACTGGAGGCGGGAGTCAATGTCGTCCCCGGCTTCGTCGGCGAGATCGACGATACCGAACATGCCGTCCTTATCGCGTCGGAAATTGGCTATCCGGTGATGATGAAAGCGTCGGCCGGCGGCGGCGGCAAGGGCATGCGGCTGGCTTTTACGGAGAAGGACGTCCGCGAAGGCTTTGAGGCGACCAAGCGCGAAGGGCTGAGCAGCTTCGGCGACGACCGCGTGTTTCTGGAAAAGTTCATCGAGGACCCGCGCCACATCGAGATCCAGATCCTCGGCGATCAGCACGGCAACATCCTTTATCTGAACGAGCGCGAATGCTCGATCCAGCGGCGCCACCAGAAGGTGGTCGAGGAAGCGCCGTCGCCGTTCGTCACGCCCAAGATGCGCAAGGCGATGGGCGAGCAGTGCGTCGCGCTGGCGCGGGCGGTGGGCTATTACAGCGCTGGCACGGTCGAGCTGATCGTCAACGGCGCCGACCCCAGCGGTAAGGGCTTCTACTTCCTCGAAATGAACACCCGGCTCCAGGTCGAGCATCCGGTTACCGAGGCGATCACCGGGATCGACCTGGTCGAGCAGATGATCCGGGTTGCTGCCGGTGAGAAGCTGAAATTAACGCAAGCCGACATCGGCATCGACGGTTGGGCGATCGAGAACCGAGTCTATGCCGAGGACCCATATCGCGGATTCCTTCCGTCGACCGGGCGGCTGGTCCGCTACCGGCCACCGGTTCCGGGTTGGGAAGACGACGGCGCGGCCAATGGCCGGCGCGGCCTCGACGGCGTGCGGATCGACGACGGCGTTTACGAAGGCGGCGAGGTTTCGATGTTCTATGACCCGATGATCGCCAAGCTGGTGACTTGGGCGCCGACCCGCGACGAGGCCGCCGATCTGGCAGTCGCGGCGCTGGACGCATTCCAGCTCGACGGAGTCGGCGACAATGTCGATTTCCTCTCCGCGTTGATGCAGCACCCGCGCTTCCGGGCCGGCGAGCTCACCACCGGCTTCATTGCCGAGGAATATCCCGACGGCTTCCACGGCGCGCCGGCCGACGATGAGTTGCTGACCGACCTCGCCGCGCTGGCGGCGATCGCCGAGCTGACGGTCGATACGCGCGCCGCGCTGATCGAGGGGCAATTGGGCGAGCCGGTCTTTCCAGATGCGACGCAGATCGTACGTATTGGCAAGCGCGAATTCGAAGTGACCGTCACGCCCTATGACGGCGGCAACCTCGTTTCGGTCGACGACGGCGAGGAGATCGACGTGATCGGCGACTGGGCGCCGGGCGAGCCACTGATGCTGGCCGACATGGATGGCCGTCGCCGGGTCGTCCAGGTCGCCAGGAAAGGCCGCGGCTGGCTGTTGACGACGCGCGGCGCGCGCCACCAGGTGACGGTGATGGCGCCGCATATCGCGGACTTGTCGAAGCACATGATCGAGAAGGTGCCGCCCGACATGTCGCGCTTCCTGATTGCGCCGATGCCGGGGCTGCTGACCCGGCTCGAGGTTAAGGCGGGGGACCATGTCGAGCCCGGCCAGCCGGTCGCAGTGGTCGAGGCGATGAAGATGGAGAACATCCTTCGCGCCGAGAAGGCATCCACAGTCAAGGCAACTCCCGTCGCGGCCGGCGAAAGCCTCGCCGTCGACCAGGTGATCGTCGAGTTCGAGTGACGGCGCTCACGATCCAGCGCGCAATCGCCGCTGTGTTCGCGGTGCTTGGCGGCTGGGCCCTGCTGATGCCGCAACAGGTTATCGAACTGACCATCCGCCCCGGCATTGCGCAGGGAGGCCGCCTGGAGACCTTCGCCGTCGCCTGCTTCGGCGCGCAGGCGCTGATCTCCGGCCTGTTTGCAGCGACCGCGCGGTTCACGCGAACCACGTTCCTGGCATACGGGATCGCTTTGCTGCCCTTCTTCGCCTTCAACTACTGGTTTTACTTCGTCGACCCGATCTTCACGACGTTTGGCCTCCTCGACCTCGTCGGAAACACGATCATGCTGGGCTTGTGCGCGTGGGGCTGGAAGGTCAGCGAGCCCGTAGCTCCACCCGCCTGAGCTTGCCCGTCGCGGTCTTGGGCAGCGCGTCGACAAACGCGATCTCGCGCGGATATTTGTAGGGCGCGATGCGGTCCTTGACGAAGGCCTTGAGGCCGTCGGTAAGCTCGTCGCTGGGTTCGGCGAAATCGGCCAGCACGACGAACGCCTTCACCTTCTGCCCGCGCTCGGGGCAGGGCACGCCGATCACCGCACATTCGGCGACTGCGGGGTGGGCGAGCAGCGCATTCTCCACCTCAGGAGCGCCGATGTTATAGCCGGCGGAAACTATCATGTCGTCGCTACGCGCGACGTACCAATAGTAGCCGTCCTCATCGCGGCGGTAGGTGTCGCCGGTGACGTTCCAGCCGTCCTCAACGTAATTCGCCTGCCGCTCGTCGGCGAGGTAGCGGCAGCCGGTCGGTCCCTTGACCGCGAGCCGTCCCTCGCCGCTCTCGTCAGGATCGAGGATCGTCGCCTGATAGCCCGGCACGGCGCGACCGGTGCTGCCGGGGCGGATGGCATCGCCGCTCTCGGCAATGAAGATGTGCATCAGCTCGGTCGAGCCGATCCCGTCGACGATGGCAATCCCGGTTCGCTCCTTCCACGCCTCCCACACCGCCTTGGGCAAATGCTCGCCGGCGCTGAGGCAGGCGCGGAGCGACTTGAGCGCTCCTTCGAGCGCCGGTGCAGTCAACATCGCCTTGTAAGCGGTCGGCGCCGTGGCGAGGTGGGTCACGCCAAAGCGCGACACCGCTTCAAGCAGTTCGGGTGGCGTGGCCCTCTCGACCGTCGCACAGGCCGCGCCGAAGCGCAGCGGAAACAGCAGGGTCGCGCCGAGACCGAACGTGAAGGCGATCGGTGCCGAGGTCAGCGCGATGTCGCCCGGCCTCATCCGGAAATGCGCCTTGGCGAACGTGTCGCATGGGGCCAGCACGTCGCGGTGGAAATGGACACAGCCCTTGGGAATGCCGGTCGTGCCCGAAGTGAAGGCGATCAGCGCGGGATCGTCCTGGGCGGTGTCGACCGCGGCAAGCGGCGCGAGCCCGCGGCAGCGATCCTCAAGCGCGCCCTGGCCGAAGTCGCCGTCATATTTAACGATGCGCCTGAGGAAACGAGTCTGCTCCGCGCCCTCGCGCAGGTCGCCGATGAAGCGGCTGTCGCACAGCGCGTGGCTGATCTCCGCCTTGTCGATGACGGTGGCAAGCTCGCCGGGTCGGAGCAAAGGCATGGTTGTCACCGCCACTCCGCCGGCCTTGAGAACGCCGAGCCAAGCGGCGAACAAGGTGTAGCAATTGGGACCGCGCAGAAGCACGCGGTTGCCTGGCACCAGCCCCTCCTCCTCGACGAGCAAGCGAGCGATCCGGCCGGACAGCGAGTCCAAGTCGGCATATGTCCAACGGCCGAGCGCGTTGACCACGGCAAGGTCGCCGGGCGCCCCGCCCTTGAGCAGCTCCGCGGCGGCGTTGAAACGCTCGGGAAGATCGAGCAGCACGAACTCGGGCTGCTGCTCGGGCGGCGGGAGCCGGTCGCGGACGAAACTGTCGCTCACTCCGGCACCACCGCCGTCGCCTCGATCTCGACCTTGGCGGAACGCTCGACGAGGCGTACGACCTCGACCAGCGCCACCGCCGGATAGTGGTCGCCGATCACCGACTTCCAGATCGGCGCGAGCTCGTCGCGGCTGGTGAGATATTCCTGCACGTCGGTGACGTAGATGGTCAGCCGAACGATATGCTCGGGCCCC
>DASTDT010000148.1:0-6038 GCA_035710225.1 Sphingomicrobium sp. | reverse complement strand
ACGATCCGCGCGCCGGCGCCGAGCAGCTTCTCGACCTGGGCGCGCACGTCCTTGCGCTGGGCGACGGAAACGAGGGCGCCCATGCGATTGTCCTTGTCGCGCGGGTCGCCGACCTTGATCGACTCCAGTCGGTCGCGGATTGCCGCCTCTACCGCGTCGAGATGATCGGCCGGGGCCATGGCGCGACGGATGGCGGTGCATTTCTGCCCCGCTTTCACCGTCATCTCATTGACCACCTCTTTCACGAACAGGTCGAACTCTGCCGTTCCCGGCCCGGCGTCGGGGCCAAGCACGCTGGCGTTGAGGCTGTCCTGTTCGGCGACGAAGCGGACGCTCTCGCGGAGCACCGTCGGATGGTTCTTGAGCTTGGACGCGGTCGCCGCCGAACCGGTGAAACTGACCACGTCCTGGCCGGTCAAATGGTCGAACAGGTCGCCGACCCCGCCGACGACCAGCTGTACCGCGCCCGGCGGGAGAAGCCCGCTGTCGATCATCACCCGGAACGCGGCCTCGGTCAGGAACGACGTCGAGCTGGCCGGCTTCACGATCGCCGGCACACCCGCGAGCAGCGTCGGGGCGAGTTTTTCGAGCATCCCCCAGATCGGGAAGTTGAACGCGTTGATGTGCACCGCCGCGCCCTGCAGCGGGGTGTAGATGTGCTGGCCGACGAAGCTTCCGCCCTTCGACAACGGCTCCAGAGCGCCGTCGAGCAGGACGTTTGCGTCGGGCAATTCGCGGCGTCCCTTCGAGGAGAAGGACAGCAGGGTCCCGGCGCCGCCCTCGATATCGATCCACCCGTCCTTGCGGGTCGCCCCGGTCATATAATTGAGCTCGTAGAGCGGTTCCTTGGCGGCGAGGATGGCGAGGCCGAGGCCTTTGAGCATGCGCGCGCGCTGGTGGAACGTCAGCTTGCGCAACGCCGGGCCGCCAACCTCGCGGGCGTGGCGCAGCATGGCACCGAAATCGAGCCCGCCCGAGCCGGTCGCGGCGACGATCGTGCCGTCGATCGCGCTGGGCAGCTCGGCCAGGTTCGCGCCGTCCCCGGCAACCCACGAATCGCGGGCATAGTTGAGCAATTGGGCGGTCTTCATCTTCGGGTCTCCCGCTCGGCATTTCGAGCGCAGCGAAACAGTCCAGATCGGATTGCCGCGTCGCCTCGCTCCCCGCAATGGCTAAGTCCGCGCGGCGGTAATCTCCGCCGAAACGGATCAAGTTGCAAAGCGTAGAAAAGCTTCGCCGGTCTAGCCCTTGGCGATGCGGCCACGCGACCAACGCCGGAAATTGTTCATCCGCGCCCGAGTGAAAACGGGCGAGGGGTGGCAGGACGCGTGCATCGTCGATCTATCGCGGCGAGGGGCGGGTCTCCAGGCGGCCGCGGCGCCGCGGCGCGGCGCCTATGTCGAAATCCGGCGCGGGATGCATATCATCGTCGCCCGGGTGGTGTGGAGCGTCGGGCAGCGCTTCGGGGTCGCGGCCCAGGACGACATTCCGGTCGGTCTCGTCGCATCCGACCGGGCGCCGGCCGACAATGATTCCGCGCCGCTGGCACTGGACGATCGCCGTTCACGGATGCGGCGGCTGGCGGACCGGGCCGAGGCCAGTCGCAACTGGGGCAGGCGGTTGCAATTCGGGCTGTCTGCGGTCGCCGGAATGGCGGCGGCGGTGGTTGCGGCCGCCGAAGTCCGCGAGGCGCTTGGCGCGCCGCTCGGCGAGATCGGCGCAGCGCTCGACCGCTGATCGGCGCTTTCCTTAGTCGCCGTTCGCTGCAGACTCGGTTGCGGCGGGCGTGGTGTCGATCGTGATCGGCCTGGCGTGCCGGCATCGCTTAAGTCGTTTGTTGGCGGGACTGCAGCGTGAGTCAGCGGCCGGTGAAGACGGCCGGCCGCTTTTCGAGGAAGGCGGCGACGCCCTCGCGATAGTCGGCGGTGAAGCCGAGGCGGCGCATCTCGTCGCGCTGGAGGTCGAGCTCCTCGTCGAGCGTTCGGTCCCAGCTGGTGCGAACGATGCGCTTGATCGCCGCCAATCCGAGCGGGGGCAGGGCGGCGAGCTTGCTGGCAAGCGCCTCGACCTCGCTATCCAGCGCATCGTCGTCGACACATTTCCAGATGAGGCCCCATTCGGCGGCCTGGCTTGCGCCGAGTGGTTCCCCGGTCAGCGTCAGGCCCATGGCGCGGGCCTGGCCCAGATGACGGGTCAGATGCCAGCTTCCGCCTGTGTCGGGGACGAGGCCGAGCGCCGAAAAGCTCTGGATGAACTTGGCCGAGCGGGCGGCGACGACCAGGTCGCAGGCCATGGCGAGGCTGGCGCCGGCACCGGCGGCGACTCCGTTGACGGCGGCAATCACCGGCTGCGGCAGATCGGCCAGCAGGCGCACCAGCGGATTCCAGCATTCTTCGACCGTCGCGCCCAGGTCGACCGGGCCGCTGTCCGCCGTCACCGCGCGGTCATTGAGGTCCTGCCCGGCGCAAAAGCCGCGGCCGGCACCGGTCAAGACGACGACTCGCGCCTCGCCGAGGCTGGCGAGTGCGTCGCGAAGCTCGGCATGCATCGCCCGCGTGAAGCTGTTGAGCCGGTCGGGGCGGTTGAGGGTGATCCGGGCAATGCCCGAGTCGACGGTGAATTTGATGGTTTCGAAGTCGGCCATGAGCGCTGGTCGCGCGTCCGGGTTGATGCGTCAACCGGACAACGATTGGCGGATGCTTTTGTCCGCGCTAACCTGACGCCGTCGATCCAAAAGGGGGGTGGCGTGTCGATGCGTTCGCGAGTTCTTGTGCTTCTGTTGGGCTGCGTTGCTATCACTCCGTCGGTCGCTAGCGCGAAAGCGCCGCGCCTGTGCGCCGAATCGGCGCAGCAGATTGACCGGCTGGCCGCCGCGACCATGGCCCAGGGCAGCCCCGGCATGATCGTCGAAGTGGCGGTAAACGGCGAGGTCGCCTTTGCCGGAACCTACGGCCTGGCCGACATCGAGCAGCGCGCACCCGTCACGCGCGACACGGTGTTCAAGCTGGCATCGATCACCAAGACGTTCACCGCGGCGCTGATGTTGGACCTTGCCCACGACGGCCTGCTGAAGCTCGACGACCCGCTGTCGAAACACGTCCCCGAATGGCCGCAGGAGCGCGACGTGACGCTCTACCAACTGCTCGTCCACACTTCGGGAATCCCCGACTATGCCGAGGACCCGGCCGGCTCGGCGACCAAGTCGGTCGCCAAATCGCCCGCCGAGATGCTCGCCTGGATTGTCGCCCTGACGCCCCGCCTGCAGTTCGAGCCGGGCACGAAATGGGCCTACAGCAATTCCAACTATGCGCTGCTCGGGCTGGTCGCCGAGCGAGCGGGCGGAAAGCCCCTCTCGGATCTGTACCGCGAGCGGCTGTTCGGCCCGGCGGGAACCGCCTCCCTGGCGATCGACGATCCGGCCGATGTCGTCCCCGACCGGGCGAACGGCTACCGCCGGATCAAGGGCTCGCCCGGCAAGTTTCGGAACGCCGCCTGGATCCATCCCACCATCCCCGGCCCGGCCGGCGCATTGCGCGGCACAGCGGACGACCTCGTGCGCTGGAACCACGCCTTGTTCGGCGGCCGCGTGCTCGAGAAAGCGAGCCTTGCGCAGCTGCGCGCACCGGGAAGGCTGAAGGACGGCCGGACGACCAAGCTGGGCATGCCCGAGGATTGGCAGAAGGGCCTCAATTCCGATTACGGCCTCGGCCTGTTCATCAAGCCGACCAGGGCCGGAACGCGCCTCGGCCATCGCGGTGACATCGACGGCTTCTCGACCTGGATGGCGCACTATCCGGCAAGCGGAACGACGATCGTCCACATGATCAACAGCCAGTCGGCCGACATGCCCACCGACGCCATCGAGGCGGCGGTTTTTTCCGGCCCCGCCGGCCCCTGTCTCGAATGACGCGCGTTGATTGCCGTTGGCGCGGCCACTAGCTAGATAGAAGTCATGTACACCACCGAGCTTTCCAAGACCGTCGCTCCGATCGAGGCGGCCGAGGATCCCGCGCTTCTCGAAGCGTTCGAGGCGCGAGTCGCCGCGGACGAGTTCATCGAGCCCAAGGACTGGATGCCCGAGGCCTACCGAAAGACACTCGTCCGGCAGATTTCGCAGCACGCGCACAGCGAGATCGTCGGAATGCTCCCGGAAGGCAATTGGATCACCCGTGCGCCCTCGCTCCGGCGCAAGGCGATCCTGCTCGCCAAGGTCCAGGACGAGGCGGGCCACGGCCTCTACCTCTACTGCGCCGCGGAAACGCTCGGCACCAGTCGCGAGCAGATGATCGACGCGCTCCACAGCGGCAAGGCCAAGTACAGCACCATCTTCAACTATCCGACGCTGACCTGGGCCGACATCGCCGCCATCGGCTGGCTGGTCGACGGCGCCGCGATCATGAACCAGGTCCCCCTCCAGCGAACCAGCTACGGCCCCTATGCGCGGGCGATGGTCCGCGTGTGCAAGGAGGAAAGCTTCCACCAGCGCCAGGGCTATGAGGCGATGATGGTGCTTGCGCGCGGCACGCCCGAGCAGCGGCGAATGGCGCAGGACGCGCTCAACCGCTGGTGGTGGCCGAGCCTGATGATGTTCGGCCCGCCGGACGAGAATTCGCCCAACACCGAGCGCTCGATGCGCTGGCGGATCAAGCGCGACACCAATGACGAGCTTCGCCAGAAGTTCGTCGACATCACCGTCGCCCAGGCAGAATTCATCGGTCTCAAGGTCCCCGACGACGAGCTCGCCTGGAACGAGGCCAAGGGCGGCTATGATTTCGGCGAGATCGACTGGGAGGAATTCTACGCGGTGGTGCGCGGCGAAGGCCCGGTCGCGAAGGAGCGCATGAAGGCCCGCCGCGACGCCTGGGAGACCAACGCCTGGGTGCGCGACGCCGCCGCCGCTTACGAAGCCAAGCGCGCCGCCAGGGCCGCGGCGTGAGCGCCACGCAAACGGGCGGTCACGACTGGCCGCTGTGGGAAGTGTTCGTCCGCTCCAAGGGCGGCCTCAGCCATCGCCATGTCGGAAGCGTTCACGCGCCCGATCCCAAGCTCGCGCTGGCCCACGCCCGCGACACCTACACCCGGCGGATGGAGGGGGTCAGCCTGTGGGTCGTGAAATCGACCGACATCGTCGCTTCCGATCCATCCGAGGCCGGCCAGATGTTCGCTCCGGCCGAGGACAAGGTCTACCGTCACCCGACCTTCTACGACATCCCCGACGACGTGAAGCACATCTGACCCTTTCGAATGCCAAGCCTCCCGCCGATCCGCCCCGAAGACGAAGCACGCGCCCGGACTGCGCCCGATCACGGCGCGTTCGACGAGCCCGGGCAGCCAGCGTCCGATCCGCTCGAGGACGCCTATTACGACTATCTGCTTAGGCTTGGTGACGATTCGCTGATCCTCGGTCAGCGCCTCGGCGAATGGTGCGGCCACGCGCCCTCGCTCGAAGTGGATCTCTCGCTCACCAACATGGCGCTCGACCTCATCGGCCAGGCAACCCACATTTACGAGCAGGCCAATAATGGCGACGGCGACGAGCTTGCGTTCAAGCGCGACGTGCTCGACTACAAGAACTGCCTGCTGGTCGAGCAGCCCAATGGCGATTTTGCCCAGACCATCGCCCGCCAGTTCCTGTTCTCGACCTACCAGCACATCCTTTACCGCGAACTGAGCGAGAGCCCCGACCCGTTCCTTCGCGCCATCGCGCAAAAGGCGGTCAAGGAGGTGGCCTATCACCGCGAATTGAGCAGCGAGTGGGTGATCAGGCTCGGCGACGGCACGGAGGAAAGCGCGGCCCGGATGGCGCAGGGGCTCGACTGGTGCTGGCGGTTCATCCCCGAGCTGTTCGAGGTCGATGAATTGCTCGAGGGTCTGATCGGCCTTCAGACCGTGCCCGACCCGCGCAGCATCGAGCGCGAATATCGCGCCTGCATTGGTGACGTGCTTGCCGAGGCCAGGCTCGCCGTTCCGGCCGACCAGCGGCCGATCCTCGGCGGCCGCCGAGGCCACCACAGCGAGCATCTCGGGCACTTGCTGGC
>DASTDT010000147.1:0-3237 GCA_035710225.1 Sphingomicrobium sp. | reverse complement strand
ACAGGATCGTCTCGCACGCCAGCTTGGTCTCGCCATAGGGATTGACCGGGCGCAGCGGGTGATCCTCGGCAATCGGCAGGACGTCCGGATCGCCGTAGACGGTGGCACTGCTGCTGAAGACGATGGTGCGGACCGCGGCGGAGTCCATCGCCTCCAGCAGGGTGATCATGCCGCCGACATTGTTGGCGTAATAGGCGAGCGGATCGGCGACGGATTCGGCGACCGACTTCTTCGCCGCGAAATGGATGACGGCGTCGATCGGGCGGGCCGCGAAGAGGGAGGCGAGCAGGGCGGGATCGCAGATGCTGCCCTCGACCGCCGGGACCTCGCGGCCGGCGAGGGCGGACAGGCGGCCGACGACGTCGCGACCGGCGTTGCTGAAATCGTCGAGCAGGACGGGGTGGTGCCCGGCCGCGGCAACCGCAAGCGCGGCATGCGATCCGATATAGCCCGCTCCGCCGGTCAGAAGGATGTGCACGCCGCCGATCCTTAACGCCGGTGCGCGGGGCGGCAAGGGCCTTGTCGTTTTATATCCGTTATGACATGAGCCCGACTCGCTCGGTTACTTGCGTTTTAGGGATTCGCGGGTTGGATCGAGCCAATAACTCCATCCGTTTCGGATGGAAGTAGCGAATATGTCGCTATTTTCCTTGATCATCACCGAATTGACGGCCGAACTTGCATTGTTCGCAGCGGCCGGTTTCCTGCTGTTTGCTGTCGACGACTTGATGGTCGACATGATTTACTTCCTGCGCCGCGGCTGGCGGGGAGCGGTGATTTCGCCGCGGCGTCCGAGGGTGGACGCGGGAAGCATCCCCTCGCCGATGCGGCCGGGCTGGATGGCGGTGCTGATCCCGGCATGGGACGAGGCCAATGTGATCGCGCCGATGCTGACGGCGGCGGTGGAGCGCTTCGACCATGGCGACTATCTGCTGTTCGTCGGCCATTACCGCAACGATCCGGCAACCCGGGCGGCGATCCGGTCGGTCGAGGATCCGCGGATCGTCCCGGTGGATATCAGGGTCGACGGACCGACCACCAAGGCGGACTGCCTCAACCGCCTCTACGCGGCGCTGGTCGCCCATGAAGCGCGGACCGGCCGGGCGGCCAAGGCGGTGGTGCTGCACGATGCGGAGGACGTGGTCCACCGGCTGGAGCTCAGGCTGTTCGATCGGCTGGTCGAAGGCGCCGGAATGGTCCAGCTGCCGGTCGTTCCGCTGCTCGACCCCGACTCCCGCTGGGTCGCGGGCCATTATGCCGACGAGTTCGCCGAAGCCCATATGAAGGAGCTGGTGGTGCGCGAAGCGGTCGGCGCGGCGATCCCGCTGGCCGGGGTGGGCTGCGCGATCGAGCGGGTGGCATTGTCGCGCCTCGCCGCCCGGCACGACGGCCGCCCCTTCGCGGGCGCGAGCATGACCGAAGACTATGAGATGGGCCTCAGGCTCGGCGCGATCGGCGTAAAGACCATGTTCGTCCGGATCGCGGCGGAGCCGGGAGGCCGGTCGGTGGTCTGCAGCCGCGGCCATTTCCCGGCGACGATCGACGACGCGGTTCGCCAGAAGGCACGCTGGATCGGCGGCATCTCCTTCGCCGGGTGGGACCGGCTCGGCTGGCGCGGCGGAATCGGCGAGCGATGGATGCGGATGCGCGACCGGCGCGGCCCGCTGGCCGCCTTCCTGCTGATCGCAGGATATGCGTCCGCCCTGCTGTGGGCCGAAATCGCCTTCGCCGCGGCGCTTGGGGCCCCGGTATCGGTTCCGGTTTCGCCGCTCCTGGCCGCGCTGATGTGGGTCAATTGCTGGCTGCTCGGATGGCGCCTGCTGATGCGCGCCGGATTCACCACGGCGGCCTATGGATGGCGCGAGGGACTTCGATCCGCGCCCCGGACCGTCGTCGCCAACCTGATCGCTGTCCTGGCCGCCTACAGGGCGCTCATGGCCCATTCCGCCGGCGGCGCCCGCCGGTGGGACAAGACCCGCCACATCTTTCCACTGGAGCTGCCACGACCATGAGCCGATCGATCCGTTTCCTGGGATTTGCCATCATGACCTGGGCGGCAGTTCGCGCCGCCAGCCTGGGGATCGTCCCGGGCATCGACGCCTGGGCGATCGGCGCGGAGGCATCGCAGCCGGACCGGCCGCTGCCCCCAATCCGGCCGACCATGCTGCCGCCGATCGAGCCGGTTCGGCCCGCCGCTCCGCCCCAGCCCTGGGTGGGCTACGGCCAGCCGGGGGCAATGGCCTTCAATGGCACCGTCGCCGGCTACCTGCCCTATCCCGTCTACGTCCCGGTCCATGCCGCCGCGGGCCGAAGCTCCACGCCCCAGATCATCTATGTCAACCCGCCGCCGTCCGATCCGAGCGAAGTGCATGTTTATGGGGCGGATTTCGGGACCGCAGCGCAGGCCCCGCAGCTGGCGATGGCCGCGCCCGTCCCACCGCGCCGGTCGACCCCGGACTTCGAGCGCACCTCGCCCCGCCCGGGCCTGGACCGGCTGTCGCTGACCGGCTGGGCGACGATGCGGAACAAGGGCGGTCCGGACAGCCTGGCCGGCGGCGGCATGCTGGGCGGAAGCGAGGCGGGCTCGCGCCTGATGTGGCGCTTCACGCCCCGGCTTGCGGCGACGCTCCGCGCCAGCGCCCCGATCAACAGCCAGCGCGGCGCCGAGGCGGCCCTGGGTATTCGCTACCAGCCGTTCGATCGGTGGCCGGTGGCCGTCACGCTGGAGCGGCGTCACGCCTTTCGCGACTATGGGCAAAGCGCATTCGCCGCCTTCGCCGAGGGCGGCATCTACGGGCAGCCGATGCCCTGGCAATCGGTACTGGACGGATATGCCCAGGCCGGCGTGGTCGATTTCAACGACCCCGTCTGGTTCGTCGACGGGCAGGCGGCGGTGACCCGGCCGATATGGCGCAACCTGTCGGCAGGCCTCGGCGTGTGGGGCGCCGCGCAGCCCGGGCTTAACCGGCTCGACGCCGGGCCGCGAATGTCGATCCGACTGGGCAGGACGATGCGCGCCCATGCCGACTATCGGCTCAACGTCGCCGGCAATGCGCGGCCGGGCTCGGGCACGGTGGTGACTTTGGCCGGCGATTTCTGACCGGCCGAATTTTCGGCCCGATTGCCTTGGTTTTGCCGTTGAATTGCGGCTAGCGTTGCCACCGCGACGCATGGACATCTACCTCCCCATCGCCGGCATGTCGGTCAACGCAGCGCTGATCCTGGCGCTGGGCGCAT
>DASTDT010000146.1:0-2221 GCA_035710225.1 Sphingomicrobium sp. | reverse complement strand
ATAAGGGAAGTCGAGCTTCACATCGACCAGCCGGGGCGAAAGCGCATGGCCTTCCAGATGGTTGACGGCGATCAGCGGCTTGCCCGCCGACAGCGCGAGCCCCTTGCCGGCAAGCAGGCCGACCATCACGCCCCCGATCAGTCCCGGACCCGCCGTCGCGGCAATGGCGTCCACTTCCCCAATGCTGATATCCGCCTCATGCAGCACCTGGCGGATCATTCCGGGCAGGATTTCGACATGGGCGCGGGCGGCGATTTCCGGCACTACCCCGCCGAACGGCCGATGAGCATCATTCTGCCCGATCACCGCCTGGGCGAGGATCTGCCGGTCGCTGCCGACCAGCGCCACCGCGCTGTCGTCACAGGAAGATTCGAGGGCGAGAATGAGGGCCATTGTAAGCCAGCCTTTGCCTCAAACCCCGGCTTTGCGCTAGCGCGAGCGCCAATGAGCCAAACTCGCCTCACCATCGGCAGCCGCGGATCCCCGCTTGCACTTGCGCAGGCGCGAATGGTCGCGACCGCGCTTGAGAAGGCGCATGGCTGGAATTCGGGCAGAGTCGCGATCCTGACCGTCAAGACCAGCGGCGACCGCATCCAGGACCGCCCGCTGGCCGAGGTCGGGGGCAAGGCGCTGTGGACCAAGGAGCTCGACCTGGCCCTGCTGGCCGGAGCGACCCATGCGTCGGTTCACTCGATGAAGGATGTCGAGAGCGACCGCCCGGACTCGCTCAGGATCGCGGCGATGCTGCCGCGCGCTGACATTCGCGACCGGCTGATCGGGGCAGCGTCGATCGCCGACCTGCCGCACGGCGCCCGGGTCGGTAGCAGCTCGCCGCGGAGGGCGGCTCAGTTGCGGCGGCTGCGGCCCGACCTGGAACTGGTATCCATCCGCGGCAATGTCGACACGCGCCTTGCCAAACTCGCGGCGGGTGAGGTCGACGCCACCTTGTTGGCGGCCGCCGGACTGATCCGGCTCGGCCGTGACGAGATTGGCGTGGCGATCGAGCCGGACGCGATGCTGCCAGCACCTTCGCAAGGCGCGATCGGGATCGAATGCCGGGCGGATGACGCCACGACGGCGGCTTTGCTCAGTGCCATCGACCATGTCGACACCCACCAGGCGGTGCTTGCCGAGCGCGCATTTTGTCGAGCGCTCGGCGGGACCTGCCATTCCCCGGTCGCGGCAATGGCCCGGATCGAGGGCGCCGAAATGGCCTTCACGTGCGAAATCCTGAGCGAGGACGGCAGCGAACGCCTGACAGAGAATGCGCGCTTTGCCGTCGGCGATCTCGATGCGCCGGCCGCCTTGGCGCGGCAAATGCTGGCCGCCGCTCCGCCCTCCATCCGGCGATTGTTCGAAGGCCGGTGAGAAAGCTCCTGCTGCTTCGCCCCGAACCGGGCCTGTCGGCCAGCATGGAGCGGGCGCGGGCAATGGGCCTGGAAGCGATTGCCCGGCCGCTGTTCCGGGTCGAACCGGTCGCGTGGCAGGCACCCGATCCTGCGCAATATGACTCGCTACTTCTGACCAGCGCCAATGCCGCAAGACATGGCGGCCCGGAGTTGGACAAGCTTGCCGCGCTACCGGTGCAGGCAGTCGGCGCCGCGACCGCCGCGGCCGCGCGCGACTCCGGGTTCATCGTCCAGGCAGTCGGCGAAACCGACCTCGCCGAACTGCTCGTCAGGCTTCCGCCGCGGCTTCGCCTGCTTCACCTGGCCGGTGAGGACCATCGCGCCGTTGACGATCCCCGGATCGACCGCAGGATCGTCTATCGCTCGGCAATTGTCGGCGAACCGCACCTGCCGTCCCTGGAGGGACTGGTCGCAGCGGTGCACAGCCCGCGGGCCGGAGCACGCCTGGCGGAGCTTGCCGACGCTCGCGGCACGGCTGTGGTCGCCGCGATCAGCGCCGCTGCCGCCGCCGCTTGCGGGAGCGGCTGGGAACGGGTCGAAGTCGCAGAAACGCCGAACGACAATAGCCTGCTGGCCCTCGCAGCCCGGCTATGCCACACATCGTCCCCGCAATGACCGCTGGCCCCGCTCGTCAAGGCATGACCTGGACCGCCCGCCTCGCCTGGGGGCTGCTGCTGCTGGCCGCCGGCGCGGCCCTGGCGACCTGGGGCCTGTCGAGATGGGATTCCGGCGCGCGCTTTTTCGGGGTCGGGCCGAAACAGCCGCTGCAGATCATTCGCCAGCCGACCGTTCCGGCGCCCGCCGCTGTCCAG
>DASTDT010000145.1:0-2561 GCA_035710225.1 Sphingomicrobium sp. | reverse complement strand
CGCAGGGGCGTCTCGCCGAGGACGGAGAATATGACGAAGAGGGACCGCTCTGATGGCGCTTGAGGTGCTGGTCGTCGACGATGAGGCCGACATTCGCGAGCTCGTTGCGGGCGTGCTCGAGGACGAGGGCTATACCGTCCGAACCGCGGCGGACAGCGATAGCGCGCTGGAGGCGATCGAGGATCGCCGCCCGTCGCTGGTGCTGCTCGATGTCTGGCTCCAGGGATCGCGCCAGGACGGCCTGCAGGTGCTCGAACAGGTCAAGAAGCGCGATTCGACCCTGCCCGTCATTATGATTTCGGGCCACGGCAATCTCGACACGGCGGTGGCCGCGATCCGCGAAGGCGCGGTCGATTTCATCGAAAAGCCGTTCGAGGCGGGCAAGTTGCTCCACCTCGTCGGTCGGGCGACCGAGACCGACCGCCTTCGCCGCGAGAATGCAGCGTTTCGCGCCAAGGTCGGTCCCGACGACCACCTCGACGGCTCGTCGGTCGCGATCAACAATGTCCGCGCAACGCTGAAGCGGGTCGCTCCGACAGGTAGCCGGGTGTTGATCACCGGCCCCGCCGGGGTCGGCAAGGAAATCGCGGCGCGGATGATCCACCAGTGGAGCCCGCGCGCGACCGCGCCATTCATCACCGTCTCGGCGGCGATGATGAGTCCGGAGCGGATGGAGGAGGAGCTGTTCGGCGCCGAGGACGGCGGCGTGGCTCGGCCCGGCCTGCTCGAACAGGCGCACGGCGGAACGCTGTTCCTCGACGAGATCGCCGACATGCCGCTGACCACCCAGGCCAAGATCCTGCGCGTGCTTACCGACCAGAGCCACACGCGGGTCGGCGGCCAGCGGCCGGTCAAGGTCGACGTTCGGGTGCTCAGCGCGACGTCGCGCGAATTGTCGGACGAGATCGCCGCCGGGCGTTTCCGCGAGGACCTCTATTACCGCCTCAACGTCGTTCCGGTGCGCATTCCCTCCCTGAAGGAGCGGCGCGAGGACATCCCGGATCTGGTCGCCCATTTCCTCACTCGCTTCGCAGCCGAGCGGCGGATCCCGACGCCCGCGATCACCGAGGAGGCCGTGGCTGCGCTCCAGGCCCACGACTGGCCCGGCAACGTCCGCCAGTTGCGCAACATCATCGAGCGCACGCTGATCCTGGCGCCGGGCGACCGGGTCGAGCGGATCGACATCGACCTGCTGCCGGGCGAGGTGATGGAGTCTGAACAGGGCGCGGGCCTCGGCGCGGCATCGATGGCGATCATGGGTTCACCGCTGCGCGAAGCGCGCGAGAGCTTCGAGCGCGAGTATCTGCGGGTCCAGATCCGCCGGTTTTCGGGCAACATCTCCCGGACCGCGACGTTCATCGGGATGGAACGCTCCGCCCTTCATCGCAAGCTCAAGGCCCTGGGGCTGGCCGACCGCCGCGACACCGAGGAATGAGCGGCCAGGCGCGCCAGCCGGGGCTTCAGGACCAGTTCCTGAACGCCGTCCGGCGCTCGAAGTCGCCGGTCACGATCTTCCTCGTGAAGGGCGTCAAGCTGCAGGGCGTCATCACCTGGTTCGACGCCTTTTCGATCCTGCTCCGGCGCGAGGGGGCCGCGCAATTGGTCTACAAGCACGCCATCTCGACCATCCACCCGCAGGATTTGACCGAGGAGCCGCCGGAATTCACGCCGGCCGACCGCGCTGCCGAAGGGTTGCAGGACAGCTTCCTCGCCGCCGCCTGGAAGCAGCAGGAGCCGATGACCATGTTCCTGGTCAACGGCGTCATGCTCCAGGGCCGGGTGCGCGGGTTCGATCCGTTCGTCCTGCTGCTCGAGCGGGACGGGCAATGGCAATTGGTCTACAAGCACGCCATCTCGACCCTCCAGCCGGCCGGCGCGCTCGACCTTGGCGGCCACAGCGCGGAGCAGGGAGAAAGCAGCTGAGCGTCTTCAACCGCACCGACGACGAAGGCGTCAGCCGGGGAGAGCGGGCAGTGGTCCTCCTTCCCGAGATCGCCGGAACCTCGTCGATGCGCTCGCCCGAGGCCCGCCTCGACGAGGCCGAGGGGCTGGCCGCGGCGATCGGAATCGATGTCGTCGCCCGCCAGTCGCTCAAGGTCCGTTCTCCGCGCCCGGCGACCCTGATCGGCCCCGGCCAGGCCGAGCAGATGGCGGAAGTGCTCGAGAAGCACGAAGCCGGGCTACTGGTCGTCGACGCGGCTTTGTCGCCGGTCCAGCAGAAGACCCTGGAGGAGTTGACCAAGGCCAAGGTCATCGACCGCACCGGCCTGATCCTCGAAATCTTCGGCGAACGCGCGGCGACGTCGGAGGGGCGGCTCCAGGTCGAGCTGGCGCATCTCGATTACCAGGCCGGGCGGCTGGTGCGCAGCTGGACCCACCTCGAGCGCCAGCGCGGCGGCTTCGGCTTCCTCGGCGGTCCTGGCGAAACCCAGATCGAGGCCGACCGCCGGCTGATCCGCAACCGAATGGCGCGAATCCGCCGCGAACTGGAAGAAGTGCGCCGCACCCGCGGTCTCCACCGCGACCGGCGCCAGCGCGCGCCGTGGCCGGTCATCGCCTTG
>DASTDT010000144.1:0-4475 GCA_035710225.1 Sphingomicrobium sp. | reverse complement strand
ACGTGAAGGTCCCGCTTGAGGAGCAGGCGAAAAAGCTGGGCGGAATCGTCTTCCACGAGAAGCTCGGCACTGTCGCCGACAAGGTCGAGCGGGTGGCCAAGCTGGCGCGGTGGCTGGTCGAGGAAGGGATCGTCAAGGGCGCCAGCGCCGATGACGCCGAACGCGCCGCGCGGTTGGCCAAGGCCGACCTCGTTACCGGCATGGTCGGCGAGTTCCCCGAATTGCAGGGCGTCATCGGCGGCTACCTCGCCCGCGCCCAAGGCGAGCCCGACGCCGTCGCCGACGCCGTGCGCGACCATTACAAGCCGGTCGGACAGGGGGACGACGTGCCGACCGCGCCCGTAACGGTTGCGGTTAGCCTGGCGGACAAGTTGGATACGGTAGTTTCGTTCTTTGCAGCCGAGATGTTCCCAACGGGGTCAAAGGACCCGTTTGCGCTCCGTCGCGCCATGCTTGGTATTCAGCAGATGGCCGCAGTCTCCAGTTTGCGATTCCCTTTGAGGAGAGCTGCCGAGGTTGCCTTTGAAAATTTGGCCCGGCGCGAAGAGAATGGCGAGTATTGGCTTTGGGGATACAAGCCATTTTCGCGTGAAGAGAAGCGGCGGATCGTCGAAAGCGGCGGTAATCCTGATGGCTCGAGCTGGGCGCCGCAGACCCGAATTTTCCTAGGCGAAACGCTGGTCCGTGTTCTCGAATTCTTTGCCGACCGCCTGAAGGTTCAGCAACGCGAGGCCGGCGTTCGCCACGACCTCATCGACGCGGTGTTCGCGCTTGGCGGGGAGGACGATCTTGTTCGCCTGCTCGCCCGAGTTGGCGCGCTCCAGGCGTTCGTGGAAACCGGGGAGGGGGCCAATTTGCTCGCCGGCTACAAGCGCGCCGCGAACATTTTGAAGAAAGAGAAGTGGGACTCCGCCGCCGCGAGTGACGCCGACGTTGCGCCGGAAGAGGCTGTCCTTCGGGAGTCCATCGACACCGCCGAAACCAATGCCCGGTCGTCGGTCGAAGCCGAAGACTTCACAGCCGCCATGGCCGCGCTCGCCTCGCTGCGCGCGCCGATCGACGCCTTTTTCGACAAGGTCACGGTCAATGCCGACGATGCCGCAGTTCGCGCCCGGCGGCTGAGCCTGCTCGCCCGCTTCCGCGACGCGGTTCACAGCGTCGCGGACTTCTCGAAGATCGAGGGCTGAAAAGCTTAGCCTTGTCCAGGAGACAGGCCGAGCACGGCCGCGCTAGATTTCGCGGCGGTCGTCGATACCGTCGCGGTCTCGGTCGACTACCGGGTCAGCGCTGTCGCGAACGCCATCGCGGTCCTTGTCCTTGATCGCCGCGCCACGCAGTGAATCCCGTTCGCGCCATTCCTTTTCCTGATTGGTCCAGTGTGCCTCGCGCTCGCGGTGGCTGCGCTCGAGCTCCTCGCGGCGGTCGACCTCGGCCTTGTAGCGGTGCTTCCACTTGCGCCCGCCACCGGAGAACAGGAAGCCGCCGATCAGCAGTCCGAGGACGAACACCAGTGCGACGATGACCCATTGGTCGGAAGTGAATCCCATCATTGCTCAAACCCCTTGCTGGTTTGGGGATTAAGCGCGGGAAAGGACGGTTCGTTCCGTGCCCGCAACGCGAAACGCCGCCGCCCGGTGTCCCAGGCGGCGACGCCGCGTCCCCCCAGTCGAGACAGGTCAGCCGTTGATGAAGCTGTCGTTGATCGAGCAGGCAGCCGGACCCAGGATGACGATGAAAAGGGTCGGCAGGATGAACAGGATCAGCGGTACGGTCATGATTGCGGGCAGGCGCGCGGCCTTTTCCTCGGCGCGCATCATGCGCTCGTTGCGGAACTCGGCCGACAGGACGCGCAGCGCCGATGCTAGCGGAGTGCCGTATTTCTCGGTCTGGATCATGGTCGTGACGACCCCGCGGATGGCATCGAGGTCGACGCGGGTGGCCAGGTTCTCGAAAGCCTGGCGGCGCTCGTTGAGGAAGCCAAGCTCGATCGCGGTGAGGCCGAACTCGTCGCCCAGCTCCGGATAGGCCTTGCCCAGTTCCTTGGCGACTCGGTTGAAGGCGGCGTCGACGGTGAGGCCGGCCTCGGCACAGATGACGAGGAGGTCGAGCGCGTCGGGCAAGCCCTTGCGTACCGCGTGGCTGCGCTTGGTGACCTTGTTCTTGAGCCACAGATCGGGCGCCTTGTAGCTGCCGACGAACGCGACCGCGGTGGCCATGTAGCGCTTGAGCGCGCCCCATTCGGGGAACATGTCGACCCAGTAGATGGCGATCACCGCTCCGGTGCCGATCACCAGCGGCAACAGGAAGCGCGCGGCGATGACGAAATAGGCGAGATCCTTGGAGCGGATGCCGGCCTGGAGCAGCTTGGTTTGGGTCTTTTTGATCTGGTCGTCCTGGAGCATCTTGAAGTTGCTCAGGACCCCGCGCACCGTGTCGGCCGCCTGGTTCTTGTTGGTCAGCTTCTTGCGCTTGTTGGTCGAGGCGACGATGCCGGCCTTGAGCTGCTCGCGGCGCTCGTTGAGCGCCTTCACTCGCCGCGCCATCGGATCGCGCACCGTGGTCGCGGCATAGATGGCGATCATCACGGCAAAGGTAGCCACCGCGCTGAGCATGGTGGCGACCCAGATGACGTCGACGCCGAGGAGAGTGGGACCGGAAGTCATGCGCGTGGTTTCCCTAAATCTCGAAGCTGACCATCTTGGCCATGATTCCGACGCCAATCGTCATCCACACCAGCCCGCCAAGGCCGGCGACCATCAGTCGATCGTCGGTGAAGAAGCCGGCCATGTAGGTCGGGTTGATCATCCACACCATTGTGAACACCACGAACGGAAGCGAGCCCACGATCATCGCGGAAGCCTTGGATTCCGAGCTCATGGCGCGGATCTTGAGCTTCATCTGTGAGCGCTTGCGAAGCACGTCCGAGAGGTTCGACAAGGTCTCGGCCAGGTTGCCGCCGGTCTCGCGTTGGATCGCCAGCGTGATGACGAAGAACTGGAATTCCGCGGTGCCGAGGCGGTCGGCGGTTTCCTGGAGGGCGGCCTCCATCGTGCGGCCGATCTTCATCTTGTCGGCGACGGTGCGAAACTCGATCCCCACCGGACCCTGGATCTCGTTCGAGACAATGCCGAGCGTCTCGGTGATCGGCAGGCCCGAACGAAGCCCGCGAACCATCAGGTCGATGGCATCTGGAAAGTCCTTGGTGAAGCTCTTGACGCGCTTGCCGATGAGGATGGTGATGACGAGATGCGGAATGCCGATGCCGACGAACAGGCCAAATGTCAGCGCCAGCATGAATGGCGCGCCCTGGAGCTTGAGGGCGCCGAGGACGAGGAGCGCCAGGCCGAGCGAGGCGACCGTATATTTCTGAAGAGAGATAGGCTTGCCCGTCATCTCCAGCCGGCGGCGGAGCAAGGCGGGCTTGGGGATGAACGACGACAAGGCGTCGTCGATCTTGGTCTGGCGGGCGGCGAGCAGCTTGCGAATTTGCGCCTGCGCGCCAGCCGTGACGACGTCGCCGTGCCGCTCGCGAAGCAACTCGAGCCGGCGCTTGTAGGCCTTTCCGGCCGACGGGCCGCTGAGCGCCGTATAGGCAAGCGCGAGGACCAGCAGGACCCCACCAGCGATGATGATCGTCGTGATCATGGTTCGTCGTCCAATCGCATTCCCGTGCGGCGCGCTGGGCGCCGCGACGGACGTTCAATAATCAGGCGGCTTTCGCCTTCGGCTTGCCGAGCATCGACTTGAGATTGCCGACCAGGCTCTTGGAGCGCGCCTCGTCGACGACCCCGACACCTTCCTCGCTGGCATGGCTCAGGACCATGTTCGACAAGGTCGCGAACGGCGCCGACATCTTGCCGCCGGCGACTTCCGCCATCGGCTTACCGAGCTTGGCGGCCTGGGCGGCCAGCTTGGGATCCTCGCTAAAGACGATGTCCACGGGGCGCTCGATCGATTGCTCGAAGTCCTTGCGGCTGATCTCGAGCCCGCCTCCCGAGGCCGTGCGGTTGGAAACCACGATGACCTTGGTCTGCGGCGCGTTCGACTTGAGCCACGCCAGAATGCGAATGGTGTCGCGAGTCGCGGCCAGCGTCAGCTCGCTGACCACCACCGCCACATGCGCGTCGTGGACCAGATGCGGATACTGGATCAGCATGTGGCGCGGCAGGTCGAGCACGGTCGACTCGAACGCGTTGCGCATTTCTTCCTGGAGCTGGAAGAAGGCGCTTCCGTCGGTCAGCAGCGGCTGGTTGATCGGCGCTTCCGACGACAGCACAGACAGGCGCTCGTTGGCGCGGACCATGGCGCGTTCGATGAACAGGCCGTCGATGCGGCTCGGATTCTCGATCGCGTCGGTGAGGCCGCGGCCGGGCTCGAGGTCGAGCGCCAGGGCGCCGGTTCCGAAGTGCACGTCGAGGTCGAGCAGGGCGGTCGAGCGATGGGCCTTTTCGCCGAGCAGCCAGGCAAGGCTGGTC
>DASTDT010000143.1:0-7942 GCA_035710225.1 Sphingomicrobium sp. | reverse complement strand
TGAATGCCGCCGGAATTCTCCACGCGCCGATTGCTCCAGACAGAGTGTTTTGTCCCATGCAATGACTGGGGCACCGCGATAAAATCGCGTGCCCCCGATGGGTTGGCGCGCCCCTAGCAAGGGTCGGTAAGGGATGCAAGGCGGTGCTTTCGAGGTTTGAGCGCAAGCCGCGGGAAGCGGTGCCGATCAAGCGGCGATATGATAGCGGGATGTTGATGACGACAACCACGGACGACGCCGCCTGGACCGCGTTCGAGCGCCGCGACCGCTCCATGGACGGGCGGGTGATCGGCGCGGTCATGACGACCGGCATTTACTGCAAGCCGAGCTGCCCGGCGCGGCGGCCGCGGCGCGAGCATGTCGAATTCTTCGCCACGGCCGATGATGCCCGCGCCGCCGGCTATCGCGCCTGCCTGCGCTGCAAGCCGGACGAGATCGGCCGCGACCGCGAAGCGGTGGCCAAAGCGGTCGAGCTGATCGAGGCGGCCGAGGAGAGCCCGCGCCTTGAGGCGCTGGCCGCCGCGGTCGGCTATGCGCCGCATCATTTCCAGCGGCTGTTCACCCGCTCGATCGGGGTCTCGCCGGCGGCCTACGCCCGTGCGCTCCGGGCGCGCCGGGCTGCCGCCCGGCTGACGGAAGGAAAGAATGTGACCGAAGCGATCTACGACAGCGGCTATTCGGCGCCGAGCCGGTTCTACGACGACGCCAGGGGACGGCTGGGGATGACCCCGTCGGCGTGGCGGGACGGCGGCAAGGGAACGACGATACGCTTCGTGCTGGTCGACAGCACCGCCGGGCCGCTGCTGGTGGCGGCGACCGACAAGGGCATTTGCGCTCTCAATTTCGACGACAGCGAGGCCGGGCTTCGCCGCCGCTTCCCAAAGGCGACGATCATCCCCGATGACGGCACGATCGCGCCCTGGGCAGCCAAGGTGGCCGAATTGGTCGAGCGGCCGGGCGCGCACGACTTGCCGATCGACGTCGAGGGGACCGCCTTCCAGGAGCGGGTGTGGCGCGAGCTGCGCAAGATTCCGCTTGGCGAGACCCGCAGCTACGCCGACATAGCCAGCGCCATCGGTGCGCCGGGGGCGACCCGGGCGGTCGGCACCGCCAATGGCTCCAACCCGGTCGCCGTGCTGGTCCCGTGCCACCGCGTGATCCGCTCCGACGGAACGCTCGGCGGCTATGCCGGCGGGCTGGATCGCAAGCGCAAGCTGCTCGAGGCCGAGGGCGCGAGCTGGAAGGAACAGTCGAGCCTGGACCTTCGAACCGAATCCTAGCCCTCGTCGTCTTCCAGCAGCTCCTTGTCGGTCAGCTTCATCGCCTCGTCGCGCTGGCCCTTTTCGATCAGCGCGAGCACGCGAAGCGCGTGGTTGTGACGCCCCTGGCCGAAGTGCGGCATGTAGGCGACCGGCTTGAGCGTCGTCGCCGCTTCGTTGAGCTTGTTCTGGCGCAGGTACTCGTAGACCAGCTCACCCGCGATGGTGTAATCGCGAGGAGCGAGCACGGCGGCATATTTCGCGGCCTCGAGCGCCGATCGCGGTGCAGCGGCGCCGGAATCCACATAGCTTCGGAAGTATAGATACAGCGGCTCGGGATCCTCCGGGTCGAGCTTGTTGGCGCGGACGAACAATTTGCGCGCCGCCTCGAAACCATTCTGATCCTTGGCCTTTTTCGCCCGGCTCATCGTCGCCCGGCCCTTGTAGATGAGCGCCTCGATCGAGTTCGGATCGATCTTTAGCGCGGCATCGGCGGCGTTAGCGGCCTGGTCGAAATTGTCGTTGTCGAATTCGGCTTCCGCGAGAGTCCGCAGGACGAGCAGGTCGCCCGGGTGGCGGCCGGCGATGTCGCGGAGCTTGGCGACCACTCCGCGCTTGGATGCGGCGCCGTACCCGGTCTTGACGTGGATCCGGTAGGGCATGGCCTCGGCCGCGCCTGTCGCAAGTCTGGTGACGGTGACCGGCTCGACCTTGAGCTTGGCGGTCTCGACCTTGAGATAGGGGAACTTCTTCGTGCTTTTGTAGGCGATCAGTTCCTTTTCGAGTGCGCGAATGTCGCCAAAGGCCGCTCGCGCGGCCGTCAGCGGAGGCTCGCCGGCCTCGATCCGCTTGACGTAGGCATCGATCTGCCCGCGGCGCGAAGGTTCGAACGCCAGATAGTGGTTGAGAAGCCAGCCCTGCGCGTAATTCTGGTGCCAGAAGTCATTGTAGCTCAGCTTGTAGGCGTCGCCCTCCAGCAAGGCCGCGAGCGGCGCCCACTTGGCCTGGTAGATTTGCTCGGCACGGTCCTTGACCGGCGTTCCCAGCCCAACCGACCCGTCCGGGCCGAAGATCGGGTCGGACAGGAATTCGGCGAACCCTTCCGACAGCCACGCCGGCATCGGCTTGTTGGTGCTCTGTAGCTGCAGGTGATGGGTATATTCGTGGAAGAAAGTCGTGTCCGGGTCCTGCGTCGAGCCGTCCCTGAAACGGCGAATCTTGCGCGGCGTGACGATGAACGGACCGGAAGCGTTGCCGACGTAATAGCCGAGAATGCCCGTGTCGGCATTGCCGCCGTAGAGACGATTGACCTCGAGCATGCTCGACGCGACGAACACCTGCACGCGGTTGCCGTCGCCGACCACCGGGTCGGTCATTGAACGGACGACGCGCGCAGCGGCATCGAACTTCTCGAGTCGCTCGGCATAGTCACGCATTTCGGCTTCCGGCATGTCGCCGTAGATCACGAAATGCTTCGACGACGCCTGGTGCCACTGGGCGCCAGCAGGCGCCGCGAAGGCCGCAGCGGCCGCCGCTGCCCATCCAAAATTCATCTTCACGCTTACTCCCCCATCGATCCTCTTCGAACCACCACCCTTAGAACTTCAGGGCATAGTCGTCCTCGCGGTCCGGCATGTCCTTGTCGATCAGTCGAAGTGCTTCCTTCGCGTTGCCGGCCTCGATCTGCTTTAGGATCTGGAGTGCGTCGTTCTGCTTGCCGGTGCCGGCGTGCGGCAAATAGGCGAGCATGCGGATCGCCTCCTTCGCCTCGGCGAGCTTGTTCTGGGCAAGATATTCGCGAGTCAGGCGGACCTGCAGTCCGAAGTCGCGCGGAGCCAGGATCGCCGCGTACCGGAGGCCTTCGAGCGCGCTTGCGGGGGCGGCTTGATTGGCGTCGTGGAAGCTGCGGTAATAGAGGTAGAGGGCCTCGGGGTCTTCCTTGTCGGCCTTGTTTGCCTTCACGAACCAGTTACGCGCTTCCTTGAACAGGGCCGCGTCATTGGCCTTCCGAGCTTTGCCGAGCAGGGCACGGCCCTTGTAGAGCATCGCTTCGGTCGACTTGGGATCCGCCTTCAACGCCGCGTCGGCGGCCTTGTCGGCTTCTTCGAAATTGCGGTTGTCGTACTCGACCTCAGCCAGCGTCCGCATGACCAGCGCGTCGCCGGTTGCGCGGGCGGCGACCGGGCGGACGTTGTCTAGAACCCGCTTCTTGCTGAGCGCCTTGTATCCGGTCTTGGCATAGATGCGCTGGGTCATGATCTGCGCGGCGGTCGGGCTCAGCGGAGTGATCGTCACGGGCGGGATCGTCAGCTTCGACGATTCGATCTTGAGGTACGGGAGGTTCTTCTGGCGCACATATGCGCGCAGCTGCGCCTCGAGCTGGCCGAGATCGCCGAACACGGCCTTGGCCGCGTTCAGTGGAGGCTCGCCCGCCTCGATGCGCTTCACATAGGCGTCGATCTGCCCCTTCCGCGAAGGCTCGAACGAGAGGTAGTGGTTGAGAAGCCAGCCCTGCGCGTAATTCTGGTGGCTGAAGCCGGCATAGCCCAAGGTCATCATATTGCCGCCGAGCAAGTCGGCGAGCGGCGCCCAGCGGCCCTTGATGAGTGTGCCCGCGCGGTGGGTCGCCGGGGTGCCCAGACCGACCGAGCCGTCCTCGTTGAAGATAGGATTGGCGAGGAATTCCGCGAAACCCTCGGTCAGCCACATCGGCATCGGCTTGTTGGTGTTCTGAAGCATCAGGTGATGCGTGTATTCGTGGAAGAACACGGTCTCAGGCTCGAGCTTGCGATAGTCGAGAACCTGCCGGGCCTTCTTCGGAGTGATGATCAGCGGACCGTTGACAAGGCCCATGTAGTAACCGCCAACGCCGGCGCCCGCGTCGCCGAGCGTGCGGTTCACATCGAGCAGCGAGGGCACGACGAACACCTGCACGCGGTTGCCCTCGCCGACCTCCGGATCCTTCATCGATCGAACCAGCCGGGCCGCGGCGTCGAACTTCTCGAGCCGCTCGGCATAATCGCGCAGCTCGGCCTCGGGCATGTCCGCATAGATGATGAAATGCTTGGACGACGCTTGATGCCAGGACGCCCCCGCCGGCGCCGTCACCAACGCCGCGCCTGCGGCCAGAACCAATCCGAACTTCGACATTCCACGCTCCCCCGAAAATCGAGCGGAGATTAGCGTGCCGCGCGGCACGCGCAAGGCCTTGTTTTTGGGTCTTAAACGGACAGAAACGACTAGCGCGCGGGCGGGTCTGCAAGCGAGTCGAGCAGGCGCTGCGCCTCTTCGCTGAGTCGGCCGCCGTGCGGGCTGTAGGCGACTGGCACCAGCATCCGCCGCGCCTTGGCCGGCTGACCGTCGGCGAGATACTGCCGCGCCGACTGGAGCCGAAGCGCGAGGTCCTGCGGCGCCAGCTCGGCGGCATAATGGAGCGCTGCGATGGCATTCGCGGTCGGCTTCCCGCCGCTGCCCTGGAAGGTGCGGTAGAAATACAGCAGCGGCTCCGGGTTCTCCGGGTCGAGGCGGTTGGCGCGGTTGAACCACCCGCGGGCGTTGACGAACGTCACGCCGGGAACTCCGGCCTCCGCCTGCGAAAGCAAAGCCCGGCCTTTCCAGATATGCGCCTCGGCCGACTGCGGCATCAGCGCGATCGCCTTGTCCGCGGCAGCCTCGGCCGCCTTGTAGTTGCGAGCGACCCACTCCGCCTCGGCGAGGGTCATCATCGCCAGCGGATCGGAGGGGTGCGCGGCCGCGATCGCCCGCGCCTCCGCCGCATTTTCCGCAGGCTTGCCTTCGGTCCGCGCCTGGAGCCGCATGTGGAGCGGCATTGCCGCTTCCGCGCCCGGCCCGAGGCGCTCGACTGCGACCGGAACGGGTTTGAAGCGGCTCGCAGGCAAAGTCAGGTAGGGGAACTTCTCGGCCCGAAAATAGCGGTCGAGCTCCTGCTCGAGGTCGCGCAAATTGCCGAAGGCGGTGCGCGCCGCGTCGAGCGACGAGCGCCCGCGGGCGAATTCCGCGAGATAGGCGTCGAGCTGACCGCGCCGCTTTGGATCGAACATCAGATAATGGGTCAGCAGCCAGGACTTGGCATAGAAGGCCGCCGTGTCACGGGCGCTTCGCACCTCGCCCTCAAGGAGGCTGCTGAGCGGCAGAGCGGCGGCGATCTTGAGGTCGAACACCGCCTTGCGGTGGGTCGCCGCTTCACCGAGCCCGACCGACCCGTCCGGCTCAACATTGGCGGTCGAGTAGAATTCGGCGAAGCCCTCGACCAGCCATTTCGGGATTGGCGTGGCGAGGTCGGCGAACATCAGATGATGGGCGTATTCGTGCTGGAAGACCACGTCGGGCTGGACCGACCCCTGGGTCGCGCGCGGGACCACCGCGATCGAGCCGCTTGCGCGCGGCAGATAGAAGCCGGCGACATTCTGTCCGCCGCCGCGCTTCAAGCGCTCGACCTGGGCAGTGCTCTTGACGACGAATACCGTCAGCCGGTTGCCGTCGCCGACCGGCGGATCCTTCATTCCGCGCGCCAGGCGGACGGCCGCGTCGAACCGCTCGAGCTTCTCGGCAAAGGCCTTGAGCTTGTCCGGCTGCTCTTCGGAATAGATCACGAAGTGGGGGGAGGAGGCGCGATTCCAGGCCGCGGCGGCCGGGGACGACAGGGGCAGCAAGGCGCAGGCGGCGAACAGGGACAGGGACTTACGCACGGGTTCACCTCATCAGGTCCGAGGCTTGCTAGCACTGCGCCAAACCATTGCAATCACAAGAAGCTGTAGGGATCGACATCGACCGCGACCCGAACCTTGGCGCCCCATTCGACTCCGGCCAGCCAGTCGCGAATGACGTCCTGGACGTCGAGCTTGCGTGCAGCGTGGACGAGCAGGCGCTGGCGGTGGCGGCCGCGGAGCATCGCCAGCGGGGCCGGGGCAGGGCCGTAGACCGCCATGTCCTCGACCCTGGGCGCGGCCTTGCCGATGCGGCGGGCAACCGTTTCCGCCTCGGCCGCATCCTCGGACGAAACAATGATCGCGGCCAGCCGTCCGAACGGCGGCATCGCCGCCTCGCGCCGGGCCGCGGTCTCGGCGGCGTAGAAGCCGGGGCCATCGCCGCTGGCCAGCGCCGCGATCACCGGCGCGTCGGGGTCGTGGGTCTGGACCAGCACGCGGCCGGGCTTGCCGCCACGCCCGGCGCGACCGGCAACCTGGCTGATCTGCTGGAAGCTGCGCTCCGCCGCGCGCAGGTCGCCGCCCTGGAGGCCCAGGTCGGCATCGACCACCCCGACCAGGGTCAGGTTGGGGAAGTGATAACCCTTGGTCACCAGCTGCGTGCCGATGACGATGTCGATCTCACCCGAATCCATCGCCGCGACGAATTCGGCCGCGCGCTGCGGCGACCAGATGGTGTCGCTGGTAACCAAGGCCGTGCGGGCGTCGGGGAACAGCTCCGCCACCTCGTCGGCGATGCGTTCGACCCCTGGGCCGCAGGCGACGAGGGTGTCGGCCTCCCCGCATTCGGGGCAGAGCTTGGGCGGTGGCATGACGTGGCCGCAGTGGTGGCAGGCGAGCCGGTGCATCAGCCGGTGCTCGACCATCCACGCGGTGCAATTCGGGCATTGGAAGCGGTGGCCGCAGGTACGGCACAGGGTCAATGGCGCAAATCCGCGGCGGTTGAGGAACAGCAGGCTCTGCTCGCCGGCTTCGAGATTGGCCTCGAGTTCTGCAACCAGGCTCGGTGCCAGCCAGCGCCCCCGCGGCGGCGGATCCTGGGTGAGGTCGACGGTGCGAATGGCGGGCAAGGTGGCGCCGGCAAACCGGCTCGACAATGTCACTTCGCGGTAGCGGCCGAGCTCGACCATGTGCTTGCTTTCGATCGCCGGCGTGGCCGACGCGAGGATCACCGGGATGTCCTCGAAATGGCCGCGCATCACGGCCACGTCGCGGGCGTGGTACTGGACCCCGTCCTCCTGCTTGAAGCTCGGCTCGTGCGCCTCGTCGACGACGATGAGGCCGAGATTTGGATAGGGCAGGAACAGCGAGGAGCGGGCTCCGACCACCACCTTCGCCTCGCCGCTGGCGATCGCCCGCCAGGCCCTACGGCGCTGCGAGGCGCGCAGGTCGCTGTGCCAGGCCACCGGCTCGCAGCCGAAGCGCGCGGTGAAGCGGGTCAGGAATGGCTCGGTAAGCGCGATTTCGGGGAGCAGGACGAGCACTTGCCGGTCCTTGCGCAGCGCCTCCGCGATCGCCTCGAAATAGACTTCCGTCTTGCCCGAACCGGTCACTCCGTCGAGCAGCACCGGGTCGAAGCCTTTTCCTATTGCGGCGGCGAGGCTGGCGGCGGCGGCGTCCTGCTCGGCGTTGAGCTCCGGCGGGGCGAAGTCGGGATCCGGGCTGGAGAAGGGCGCATCGCCATCGACCGCGATCCGCTCGAGCGCGCCGGCATTGATCAGGCCGCGCATCACCGCGTCGCTGACCTCGGCGTGCGAAGCGAGATCGCGCACCGTGCCCTGGCGCCCGGCAATCCGCTCGAGCGCCTGGCTGCGTTGGGGGGTCAGGCGCTCGGGGACGATCCCGGTTGGACGATATTCGATGGTCGATCTGGGCCCGGCCAGGGCCGAGGACGACGGCAGCACCATCCGCAGCACGGAGGCCAGAGGCGAGAGGTAATAATCGGCGGTCCACTCG
>DASTDT010000142.1:0-2698 GCA_035710225.1 Sphingomicrobium sp. | reverse complement strand
TTGCGCACACACTTATCCACAGCGTTGCAACCAAGAACAAGCGGAGAACAGAACTGCCCTTTTGTTGCGCGGATGCCGCAATCTCCCAAGGAGAAGCATCCGTTTCCCACTAAATCCCACGAAATGGCATTGAAAACCATTGTGTCCCCATGCGTGTTGAGTTACCAACATCGGCGGCGCGGGGCGATTCCTCACCTTTGACGGAAGGACGCGGGGCGGACGGCGATGCCGTGCACCCTGTGAACGGGAAAGCTGTGCCCGCCGGGGAGTAGGCAAGGGTGGCACTGGAGCATCTCTTTCAGGGAAGCGCGCTGAATGCGGTCGACGCCAAGGGCCGCGTCTCCGTTCCGGCCTTCCTGCGCTCGGTCATCGAACGCCGCGGCAACGCCCGCACCATCGTCCTTGCCAGCCACGAGGTGTTCCCCTGCCTCAGCGCCTACGACCCCGCCTTCGCCGCGCTTAAATACGCCAAGCTCGAGCGTCTCGCCGAAAAGGAGGAGACCCAGGCGTCGAGCGAGCTCGACTCTGCCCGCCGCGCGCTGCTGGCGTTCGGCGCGACCGAAGAAGTACCCTATGACAGTTCGGGCCGGATCCTGCTTCCCCCGATGATGCGCCGTAAGGGCGCGATCGAGGATCTGGCCCTTTTTATCGGAGCCGGAGAGACCTTCCAGCTGTGGAACCCGAGGGCGTTCCTCGAGGACAAGAACGTCCCCGAGGACCTCAAGGACATCGCCCGTTTCCGGCTCGAGGAAAGGGGGCTGGCGCAATGATCGCGAACGCCTCCGGCGCCGTGGCGCCACATGTCCCTGTGCTGATCGACCAGGTTCTCGCCGGTCTCTCCATCCAATCGGGCGAGACTCATGTCGACGGCACCTTTGGAGCGGGCGGCTATACGCGCGCCATGCTCGGGGCGGGGGCGGGACGAGTGATCGCCTTCGATCGCGACCCTGACGCGATCGATGCTGGGCCATCGCTCGTCCCGGATCCCCGCCTCACCCTGATCCACGAACGCTTCTCGAGGATGGACGAGGCGCTGGAGGAGCGTGGCCTCGCGCCGGTCGACGGAGTCGCGCTCGATATCGGCGTCAGCTCGATGCAGCTCGACCAGGCCGAGCGCGGCTTCGCCTTTTCGGCCGACGGCCCGCTCGACATGCGCATGAGCAAGGCGGGGACGACCGCCGCCGACTTCCTCAATAACGCCGACGAGGCCGACATCGCCCGCGTGCTCAAGGACTATGGCGAGGAGCCGCGCGCCCGCGCCGTCGCCCGCGCCATCGTCGCCGCCCGGCCGCTCACCCGCACCTCGGAGCTCGCCGCCTTGGTGCGCAAGACGCTCGGCCATCACAAGGGCATGAAGACCGACCCGGCAACCCGCACGTTCCAGGCTATCCGCATCCATTTGAACGCCGAGCTGGACGAGCTCGAGGCCGGCCTCAGCGCCGCCGAGCGCGTGCTTCGGCCCGGCGGGCGCCTGGCCGTGGTCACCTTCCACAGCCTCGAGGATCGTATCGTCAAGCGCTTCCTCAAGGATCGCAGCGGCGCCGCGCCCGGCGGCTCGCGCCATTTGCCGGAAGTGAAGCGCGGTCCTGCACCGAGCTTCGACACTGTCGCCAAGCCGGTTTCGCCAAGCGAGGCCGAGCTTCAACGGAACCCGCGCGCGCGCTCGGCACGCCTGCGAACAGCAGTGCGCACCGATGCGCCCGCGTGGGACCAGCGCAAGAGGGAGATGGCACGATGAGCCGCGGTGGGTTCGGTACGCTGGTGATGGCGGCGAGCGTCGCCGGCGCTGCGCTGGGCTGTTACCTGGTGTCGCTCAACGTCGCTTCGGAACGGGCCGAGCTGGAATCGGTGGAGGCCAGAATCGTCACCACCCAGCGCGAGATCCGCGTCCTCCAGACAGAGATCGGGACCCGCGGCCGGCTGGCCCAGCTGGAGCGGTGGAACGCCAATTTCATCCGCTTGAGCGCGCCGTCCGCCGACCAGATCCTCGAAGGCAGCTTCCAGCTCGCCTCTATGGTCCGGCCGCCGGCCAAGCCCGCGCTCGACGCCCCGATGGTGCTGGCCTCCGCGCCGGCACCCGAACGCTCGAAGGCCAACGGCGCGCGGCCTGACCAACTGATGCAGGTCGCCGGCTATACGGTGCCGGTGCGCGAGGAGCGCGCCGCGCCGAAGCTCGCCGAGCCCACGCGCGAGGAAGCAAGCACGGCCGGTCCGAAAAAGGCCGACCCGAAGTCTGTGGCCGAGGCAAGGCCGAAGGCCGCTCCGGCCAAGGCCAAGCTTGCCTCCGCCGACCCGCTCGCCCCGCTTCCGACCACCAAGGCGGCTCCCGCCAAGGACAGCGCAACGCCGCAATGAACGCGCCAACGCCAGGCCTGGTCGCCCGTCCGGAACGCTTGCGGCTGGTCGGCCAGCGCCGGCAGGTGCTGGCGGTGATGCACCAGCGGCTGATGATCGGCATGCTGGTCTATGCCGGGATTATCGCCATCGTCGCCTTGCGCATCGTCTGGCTGGCGGCGTTTGGCGACCATGCCGGGCGTCAGCTGGCGGTGACCAAGCTGGTTCCCGCGCGGGGCGACATCGTCGACCGCGACGGTCATACGCTGGCGCGCTCGATCGATGCCTGGAGCATCGCGCTTCATCCGGCCAAGGTGATCGGCAACAAGCTCGACCTCGCCCGGGCGCTGGCGCGGATCATGCC
>DASTDT010000141.1:0-8129 GCA_035710225.1 Sphingomicrobium sp. | reverse complement strand
GCGCGTGGACCAAGGTGATGAACGCCGACCGCTTCGATCTTCGGTAGCCTCCTGTTCAGCTTGCCGAAGGGAAAGGCCGGCGGTTCTTCCGCCGGCTTTTCTTTTGCGTGGTCGATCCCATCTCGGCGCGATGCGCGACCTTTTCGAAACGCCGCCAATTCCCGGCCTTGAGCTGCGCGAAGAGATCGTGTCGCAGTCTGCGGAAGCGAAGCTGGTCGAGCGCTGCCTCGGCCTCGACCTGACCCCGTTCCAGTTCCAGCGGTGGGAAGGCAAGAGGCTGACCGCCAGCTTCGGCTGGCACTACGACTTCGCCGCCGGATCGATCGCCGCCGCCGAGCCCATTCCGGCCTGGCTTTGCGCGGTCCGCGACAGCACCGCCGCCGCCTTCGGACGCGATCCGGGTCGCTTCGAGCAGGCGCTGGTGATCCGCTACGATCCCGGTGCCGGCATCGGCTGGCACCGGGATCGGCCGTCGTTCGACGAGGTGATCGGAATTTCGCTGGCAAGCCCCGCGGTAATGGCTTTCCGCCGCCGCCGCCCCGACGGCCGCTTCGACCGCGTCAAGCTGCCGCTCGAGCGGCGCTCGGCCTATTTGCTCTCGGGGGAAGCGCGGTCGGGCTGGCAGCACGGCATCGCCGCCCACGATTCGTTGCGATTCTCGCTGACCTTCCGCAGCCTGCGCTAGCGGCGCGGCCGCTCGCCCGGACGATAGACCGCGACTGCTTGGGCAGCGACCTCGCGCCCGTCAAACGGCACCGGGAGCAGCCGCCCGTCGGCATAGGCCTGGGCCTGGTCGGCGAAATGCGGGGAGGCGGGGTCGCCGTTGACCCCACCGGCGGTGACCGCCATCGCCTTGGGCCCGGCCGGCGTGAATTCGACTACCGCGACGAAGCTGTTGCCGCTTGTGCCGTAGCGCTTTTTTGTGCCGGGATAGGTCTGAGCACCGAACGAGGCGAGGGTGCCCCATCGCGCGGAAGGGAAGCCGACCGCGATGCTGGGCTTCCTGTCGTCGAACTTCTGGACGATTGCGCCGTCATTGCGCTGGTAGCGGTTGATCTCGCCCCACTTGACGCGCCAGCCGCCGTACAACCCCGTCATCTTCGCCATTGCTTCCTCGAGCGAGGCGAGCTGCACCCAGGCCGGCGCGGCAGTCATCCGCGAATATCCGACTTCCTCGTCGTTCGGCGGCCGGTCCTTGCCCAGCGCCTTGTCCCACATGATCTCGGCCCAGTGCACCGCCAGCGTAAGCGGCTCGCTGTCCTTGCCCCAACGCCGGTCCCAGCCCCTGAGCAAGGCGATCGGGCGAGCCAGCCGGGTCCGGCGGGAATCGCGTTTCGGCAGGCGATCATAGGCCGCGAACAGCACCGCAAGCAGCCGGTCGAAGCCGGGATTGGCGGTGTCGTAGGCGGCCGCGCGAAGCCCCTCGGGCGTGAACTTTCCGTCCCCGGCGAGCACCGCCAGCGCATGGTCGGTACGCGGGTTCCAGCCCCACTGGTCCATGTAGGCGGGGAAGCGCGCGGGATCGCTGCTGCCCTTACCCGCTGCCGGCCACGGCGCATCGTTGACGTTGAACACGTAGCCCGAGGCCGGGTTGATGACATTGGGCAGGCTGTCGATGGTATGCAACCCGCGCCAGGCGGTCCGCGGGTCGCCGCCGTCGACCACGCCGCGATAATCGAAGCGGTGGTCGCGAAGCGGTACGAACTGCGGGTGGAGATAGGCGATGTTACCGCTCGAATCCGCGAACAGCGTGTTGTTCGACGAATTGGCGCGAAGGGCCGAGGCGGCCATGAACTGCTTGAGGTTGCCGGCCTTGGTCCGCCGGAAGCTCTGCTCGAGCGCTTTCGCCGGCTCGTCTAGGATGGAGAAGGCGATGAACTTGCCCTTTTCGCTGCGGACGATCGGGCCGTGAAGTGTGCGGAAAGTGGCGATGGTCCTCGTCGCCATCGTCCCGTCGGGCTGGCGAACCTTGACGGTGACCGGCTTGATCCCGACCGGCCGGATGTCGCCGCCGAAGCGGTAGCCAAGCCGCCCGTCAGCCAGTTTGGTGAAGGAGATGGCGAATTCATCCCGATTGTCGAGGCCGCTCGACGTGTGCATCCAGCCGGCGTTCTCGTTGAACCCCTGGTAGATGAAGAACTGGCCCCAGGTCACTGCGCCATAGGCGTTCAGCCCTTCGCCGCTGGTCATCTGGACGACATCGCGGAAGAAGAAGCTGGTGTGCGGGTTGATCAGCAGCAGCGGGTTGCCGCTGGCGCTGCGGCTGCGCCCGATGGCGATTCCGTTCGAGCCTTGCGGCTCGCCCCATGGTTGCGTCCCCGCCGTCCTCGCCTCGCCGCGGCCGTAGAGCGCTTTCAGGGCCGCTTCGTCGACATAGGAGATGTCGCCGCCGATGCTGCCTTCGGAAAAGCTCAGCGCCATCCACGGCTCGAACCTGGTCAGCACCCGCGGGCGGACCTCGGGGTGGGTGGCGAGGAAGTGATTTAGGCCGTCGGCCCAGGCATCCATCAGCTTGCGCAGCCAGGCCGGGCTCGTGCCATAGTCGTGCCGCAGCGAGTCATGGTCGATCCACAGCCGCTGGCGGACATCCTGCCACACGGCCTTCTCCCCCTCGGCCTCGGCCAGCCGCCCGAGATTGGTGAGGTAATTTGTCTCGATCCGGTGAAAGTCGTCCTCCGCCTGGGCATAGATCATGCCGAACACGGCATCGGCGTCGGTCGCCCCGCGCACATGGGCGATCCCCAGCCGGTCGCGGATGATTGTAATGTCGGCGGCGCGCGCTGCGAGCCGTTGCTGCTCGCTCGGGGCTAGCCTGGCCGACAGCGGCGCCGCGGCCAGCGCCGCCGCGATCATCATCCAGCGCATGGTCATCGGCTTGCTCCTGCAGGGCATGCCGGCACTGTGCGGGCTGGGCTGCCCCGGTGCAATCCTCGTCAGCGGCTGGCGAGGTTGCCGACAGTCATCGGCTTTGCGCCATCGCCGAGGATGATGAACGCCGCCCAGTAGAAGGGATGGGAAGTGTCCTTGTCGTCCATCAGGCCCCGTTGGGCGTTGGCCAGCGCACCGGCGATCGGCTGGCCCGGAGCAGCTTCGATCAGTCCGCCGATTAGTCGCTTGGTGGCATTGAAATCGTCGGGCACCGGCCAATGGCTGGCGACCACCGACCGCGCGCCGGCGCCGACGAAGGCGCGGACCAGGCCGTCGAGCGCATAATTGCCGCCGGTCAGAATGCCGGCCTCGCGGGAGGCCTGGGCCGTTGCCGCGCCGGCCGTATCGCAAGCCGAAAGAATGACGACGTCGGCATTGAGCTTGAGGTCGAAGATCTCGCCGAAGCTCAACAGGCCGTCCGAGCCGGGACCTCCGAACGACGTCACCAGCGCGGGCCGGGCCGGGCAATCGGGCCTTGGCGCGGTCACCAGCCCATGGGTAGCGAAATGGAGAATCCGGTAATCGTCGAGCCGCCCGTCCTGGAGCAGCGCCGTATCGGTGAACGCAGCGCCGGTCATGACCGCGGCCTTGTCCGCGCCGAAGGCGGCCTTGGCCAGCATCAGCTCGTCGGCGGAAATTGGTGCCTGCCAGGTCTGCACCGGCCAGTCGCATTCGTCGGCCGCCGCGACCACGGGCTTGGCCACCACCGGTTCGTTGCTGCCGAGCCCGAGATAGGCCTGACGGGCGCGCGAGGGCGCCAGCGCACGAACGTCGAGGAAGCTCCTCGGGCTGACCGAGATGGAGACGTTGCGGCCCTTGCCGAGCCAGTCGATGCCGCGCATGTCGAATGGATCGCCGCCAGGGGCGGCGTTTCTCGCCTTGTAGGCGCGAAGTCCCTCCTCGCGCGCGATCAGCAGATAGGGCGGAAGCTGGAGCATCGGCCCGTCGGGCTCGAACACCAGATGTTTCAGTCCCTGGATCTCGCCGTCGACCGGTCCGAACAGCTCGAGATAGAGCTTGCGTGCGCGGTCGACGTCGAACGCACCGATCGAGGTCTCGCCGTTGACGTTATCGACGATCGACCGGCGGATGGCGCTCACCTCGTCGGTCAGCATGCCGCGGGTCGAAGCCAGGCGCATCGCCCGCGCGCCGCCATTGGTGGCGTAGATCGCATAGACCCGCTCGCCGGCCACCATCAGCTTGTAATAGCCCTCGCCCGGGCGCAGTGCGCCGCGCAACTCGGCCAGCTCGGTTCGGGTCGGGGCAAGCACCTTGTAGCGCGGATAATCGCCGAGCTGCGATTGCAGCTTGACCTGCTCAGCGCGGAGCGCCTCGAGGCTCGACTTGGCCGCCGCGAGATCTTCAAGATCGCGTGCGCTGGGGGCCGGCTTGGCGCCGAGCGTCGCGATTTCGGCTTCCGTCCGGGCAATGTCGCGGGTCCGCGCAACAGCCAGCCGGAACAGGTCGGCGGCCTGGTCATTGCCTTCCGACATCTGCCGGGCGAACACCGCCTGGGTCTGCGCGACGCCGGGGCGCTGAAGCTCCTGCGCGGCGCGGAACATCTCCGCCGCCGCTTCGGCCGAACCGTCGCGCGCGAGCATCTCGAAATAGGGAGCAAGCAGGTTACGCAGCGCCGTCCCGCTGTCGGGAATGGAGCTGCTCTGGTCAACGATTGCCGCGAACATGGTGCGAGCTTCGGCCCGCTGCCCGCGCCGCGCGAGGAAGGCCGCCTTGCGCGCCCGGGCGGCGAGCAGCATCGGCGATTCGGGATAGGTCTGGGTGAGCAATTGAATGGCACTGTCGAACGCGCCCAAGGCGCCATCGGCATTGCCGCTGGCTTCGGCCACCAGTGCCCGTTCGACCGCGATGTCGGCCGCCAGCCACGCCGCGGACGAGAGCTTGCCGTCGCGCACTTCGCGCAGCTTGCGCGAGGCTGCATCGAGCGCGCGCACCGACTCGGCATAACGGCCGGCCTGGCGAAGCGCGATCCCGCGCAGCTGATCGGCCTGCGCGTCGAGGATCGCGGCGCGCTCGACCGGCCTCAGGCCGCTGCCGAACTCGCTCAATTGCTTCGACGTGCTGTTCTCGCGGTTGATGCCTTCGGCCAGCGGGATGTTGATCAGCCCGCCGCGAAGCTCCTCGCTCTCGTCGACCTCGACGTCGGCGACGTTCTTCTCGAGCGCCGTCAGCGCGGCCGCCCCGTTGCGCTGGTTGAGCTGGTTGATCGCGCGATAATTGCGGATCAGGCGCTGGAGGACGCCGTCGCTTTCCGGCCCGCGCCGCTCGGCCAGGGCGAACAGGCGCTCGGCAGCGCTGAAATTGCTGAGGTTGGACTGCTGCAGGCCCTGGTTGGCCAGCGCTTCGCCGAGCGCGGCCGCGTCGGCGCCTTCGCGCTGTGCGACGGTCTGGAAGAACTCGGCCGATTGCGCGAACTGTCCGCTGTTGTTGCGGGCATAGGCTTCGTTCCGCGCCGAGCCGCTGTCGAGGGAGCCGGCCTGGATGCGTGCGAACGCCGCCGAATCGCTGACTTCAGTGGTGGCGACACGGATCGTCCCGCTCTGCGGCAGGTCGCTGACGACCGAAGCCAGCGCGATCCGCAGGGCAGGATCGTAACCGGCCAGGCCTTCGACCAAATACGAGGTCTTGCCGCGACTCACCGCATAGCGGCGATAGTCGAGCTTGCTGGCTTCGTCCCGGCACTTGACCGTCCGCACCGCGCCGATGCCCTCGAGCGTCGCTTCCTCCTCGCCGCCGCAACTGAGCGCCGCCGCCCCGAGCGCGCTCGGTTCGCCGGCCAGGCTGACCGCTCGGCGGACGGCGATCAGGCTGCCGACCGCGGCCGCCGCATCGCGGCAGGTGAGCGCATAGGCACGATCGAAAATGCCTTTCAGGCGCTGGTCCTGCGGCCGGCTCTGGGCGGTACACAGCACGCCCGAATCGCCGATCCGGAAGCTGTTGCGGTTGGCGATGGGAGTTACCGCGCCGAACGCGGGAACTGCACTCGACACGGCTGACACCAGCAGTGCGACTTTGGCGAAACGGGTTACTCGGGTCATTGTCCGTCTCCGGTGCGGGCGTTGGGCTGGCTGGCCGGCTGGACCTCGCCCTTATTCTTCTTTTTCTTCTTCTCTTCCTCGTCGTCCTCGTCCCCAGCATCGTCCTCGTCGGAGCTGATTCCATAGAGCGACGGGTTGCCGGCGCCGGACACCGGTTCGTTGACGTCCTCGTCGCTGTTCAGGGGCCGGGTATCGAACAAGGGCTGCGGCGCATCGATCGGGCTCGACGCGGCGCCATCTTCGCCTTCGCTGCCCTCGCTGCCGCTGTCGCCGGCGATGTCGCCTTCATTGCCGAACACCGATTCGCCGAGCGGGTCGCTGGTCAGGATCGCGACCTGGGTCGGGGTGACGACCGCCGCAGGGGGCACAACGTCGCCGCCGTTGGTGGGTCCGCCGCAGCTGCCGCCACTCACTGGGCAACCGTTGATCGTGCTGTTGCTGGTGAACGGTTCGGTCGAACCATATTCCTCGACGAGCGCGTCGCGAACCGCCACGCCGGTGAGGTTGCCCGTCGGAGTGACGATCTGGCCATTGATCACCAGATTGATTGATCCGGGGGCCGGGAAGTCCCCTTCCTCGTCGCCGCCATCTTCGCCGTCATAATAGGCGCTCTCCGAAAGCACCACGAAACCGGCTGGCGTCGATGCAGTGCCCGTGTTTTGGATCAGCAGGTTCTCAAGGGCCGCTTCATCGTTGAAGTCGATCGCACCGGCGCGGAGCACTCCCTCCGGACGCTGGACGGCCGCGGGCGCGTTGAGCTCCTCGACGTGGCCAGCGTAGCGCGGGTTTTGGATCAGCTTGTCGATGATCGCGCCGCTCGCGACGAAGATGTTGTTGGCTTCGAATTCGATAAGACCGTTGAGACCTCCCGAGCCATTGGTCAGCGAGAGCGATCCCGTGGCTGCGTCCAGTGCGACGGTCTTGGCTGTGAAGTAGACGGTCTTGTCCGTATTCGATGTCAGCGAAACGTTGCCGACAATACGGATGATTCCGACCAGTTCGTCAATTTCGCCAAGCTCGTCAGACTCGATCTCGAAATCCGCGCCCTCGTCGTCCTCGCCGCCCGACAGATCGAGCGCAAGGTCGCCGATCATCATCATCGGCGCCGCTCCCCGACCGGTCAGCACGTCGAAGCCGTAGAAGGGCGAGTCGACCCGATTGAGCTCGGCCTGGCTCAGGCGATAGCCGTTCGTCCCCGACAGATTGTCGCCGATGAAAGTGCCGTCCGGGTTGGTCGAATTGAAGGTGATGCCAAGGGAAGCGGTGATCTGGGCCTGCGAACCGATGTTGATGTCGCGCGAGACGAGGTCGATGTAGCCTCCGTTGACGGTCCCGCTGATACCAATCGTCCCGCCGGCGTCGATGCCGATGAACCCACCGAACTCGCTCGTCGACGTCAGTGAGGTGAGAACGACATTTCCGCCGGCAAAAGCCTGGAATGAATCGCCAACGCTCGAATTCCCGGCGAACGTCGCGTTGCCGCCGGTGGACTCGACCGGGAACAGGCTGAAGATCAGCTCCGGATCAAACGTCTCGCCGTCCGAAAGCTGGTCGAAGTTGCCGTAGCCGGCGAGAATGAACCGCTCCGGCGTCGTGATCGGGCCGAAGCTGGCGTCGCCGCCGGCCAGCGCAATCACGTCATGCTCCGCCGTAATCGATCCCGCGGTGATGTCGTCCGCTGCGTAGAGGCCGACATAGCCATCTGTCGTGATGTTGCCGGTGACGATCGAGGAGTCGGAGAAGATCTCGACCGAATTGCCGGGGCCTACGTCCATCGTCGTGAAGCCCTGGAGGACAACCGGCTGGCCTTGACCGGCGACGATATTGCCGGTCATCACGCTGGCGCCGCTAAGGGTGACGCTGGTTCCGGCGAAAAGGTCGCCGGTGACGAGCGCACCGGTCGCCGCCAGGTCGATGAACGCCGTCGCCGTGATGTCGCCGGTGGTGATGCTCGATGCCGTTACCGCGAAACCGCCCTCGACGCTGATGTCGCCGATGGCGAATGCATCGCCGATGGCGGCCCGGAACACCGGCGTGTCGATCGCGCCGTTGATCGCCAGCGAACCGCCGGTGGCGATCGGGTCGAGCGCAAGCACGATCGTTTCGTCGAAGTCTTCGTCGCCGCCGCCGATCTCGAACATCGAG
>DASTDT010000140.1:0-8397 GCA_035710225.1 Sphingomicrobium sp. | reverse complement strand
CGGCGCTGGACTGCGAAAGCGCAGGCGATGTCGTCGGTGATGTCCTTAGCACCCATCGGGATCGAGCGAAGCCCGACCAGCATCCCGCCTGCGTGGAGCGAGACATTGGTCACCTCCGCCCCGAGCTCGACCAGTGCAACCCCGAGTTCGCGCTCCTCGCTGGTCAGGCAGGCCATCGCCGCCGCGACTGGTGAGGCGACGATCGCGCGAACGCCGAGGTGGGCGGAGCGGATGACATAATCGAGATTCTTGAGCGGCGCCGGGTCGGCGGCAACGACGTGGATGTCCACTCCCAGGCGGCCGGCATGAAGCCCGATTGGGTTCTTCACCCCCTCGACCCCGTCCAGCGTGAACAGCGCGGGGTGAGCGTGGAGCACCAGCCGCTCGCCCTGGTCGATCGCCGCCTGTCCGTGGCGAAGCAGTTCCTCGATGTCCGACTGCTCGACCTGATGGCCGCCGAGCTCGACCTCGACATTGGCGACGTCGCTGGAAAGCCCGCCGGCGCCGAAGCTGGCCCACACGTCGTCGATGGTCACCCCGCTCATCCGCTCGGCGCTCTCCACCGCCTCGCGCACCGCGACCTCGCTGGCGTCCATGTCGGTGACGTAGCCGCGCTTGACCCCGCGGCTCTCGCGCTGGCCCGAGCCCATCACTCGCAGCCGGCCGTCGTCGTCCCGAGCGACGATCAGCGCGCTGACCTTCGACGAACCGATGTCGAGCGCGGCGATCGGCGGTTGGGGGTTCTGGACGGCCATGCGGTGCTTTACGAAAACTCTAGCTCTGCTCAGGCGCGGAGCCGGCGCCGGGAACGGCGTCGGCCGGCAGCCGGACGATCATCTTGCCGGGCACGCGAAGGTCGAAACGAAGAATCCCGCGGCCAAGCAGACCCGCCGATTTGTCGAGCCGGGCGAATTTGGCAAGGGCCTTGCGCGCCTCGGCCGATCCTTCCGGAAGGGCGACCGTCTCGCCGGTCTGAAAATTCAGGTCCCACCGGCGGCGCGACACCCACGCCGCCGATTCGAGCTGCGGTGCGAGGTTCGGCGCTTCGGCCAGCAACTGTTCGAGCTCGCGGCTGCGGGCATTGGCACCTGGACCGACCAGCAGCGGCAGGTCCGGCATTTCGGTGACCTTGACCCTGTCGAGCACGACCCCCTCGCTATCGATCAGCGACAATCTCTTGTCGTCCTGCCACAGGGCCGCCGGCCGGCGTTCGACGATGTCGATGACGAGCGTATCGGGAAGCCGGCGCGAAACACGCGCGTCCTTGACCCAGCCATAGCGCAGCAGTTTCTGGCGGATCGCTTCGACATCGACCAGCGGCATGGCCGTCGATTTCTGGTCGAGCGCGATTTGGAACACCGGCCGGCTGTCCATGTTGCGGACCCCGACGACGTCGACGCTGCGAACCCGGAACCCCGCCTCGCCCATCGTCTCGCCGAGCGTGGTCCACGCCCGGCCCGGCAGGTCGACGGCCGCCGCCGCGACCCCGGCAATGGCCAGCGCGAATAATCCGAACGTCCAGCGCGCCAGCCGGTTGGCACTTTCCTGCTCCACCGGCAGCCTGGAGACGATCTTCTTGGGAACCTTGACCCGAGAGCCGCCCCGGCGCGGTTTTCCCGCCGCGCCCGAGCCGCGCCGGGTGCGTGCCGCGCTCACCGTGCCGCCACGCCTTCGGCCTCGGCCGGCGCATGGTCCTCGCCAAGCGCCTCCGCGATCAGCCGCTCGACCAGCTCGCCATAGCCGATGCCGCGCTGCTTGGCCTGCTCCGGGGCAAGGCTGAGCGGAGTCATTCCCGGCTGGGTGTTGACCTCGAGCAGATAGACGCCTGCTTCGCCGAGCTCGTCGTCCCAGCGGAAGTCGCTTCGCGAAATGCCCCTGCAGCCGAGCAGCCGGTGCGAGGCCGCCGCCATGTCCATCATCGCCTTGGCGACGTTGGCCGGAATGTCGGCCGGGCAGATGTGGGTGGTCAGCCCGTCGGTATATTTTGCGTCATAGTCGTAGAAGCCCGCCTTGGGCTGGAGTTCGGTAACGCACAATGCCTCGCCGCCAAGCACCGCCACGGTCAGCTCGCGGCCCTTGATGAACGGCTCGGCCAGAAGCCGCTCGAAGTGCAGCCACGGTCCTTCGGCCTTGCTGCTGATGGGCTTGCCGTAATTGCCCTCCTCAGTGACGATCGCGACGCCCACTGACGAGCCTTCGTTGACGGGCTTGAGGACGTAGGGCCGCGCCATCGGATCGCCCTCGTAGAGCGAGCTGCTCCGGACAATCCGCCCGGTCGGCATGCGAATTCCATGCGGCACCAGCACCGCCTTGGTCAGCTCCTTGTCGATCGCCACCGCAGAGGCGGTCAGCCCGCTATGAGTATAGGGAATCTGCATCAGATCGAGCAGGCCCTGGATGGTGCCGTCCTCGCCCGGCGTGCCATGAAGCGCGTTGAACACGACATCGGGCCTGAGCTCAGTCAGGACCTGGGCGACGTTGCGGTCCATGTCGACCGGCGTGACGTTGGACCAGCCGCGCTCCTTCAGTGCCGCGACGATGCCCTTGCCGCTGGTCAGCGACACGTCGCGCTCGGAGGACCAGCCGCCCATCAGCACCACGACGTGCAGATCCTTGTTCACTTCGTCACTCCCGCGCCGTTGTTGTCGTCGTCACGCCGACCCGCTGGATTTCCCATTCGAGCTCGATCCCGCTGTCCTCGCGAACCCTTTGGCGCACTTCCTCGCCCAGGCCTTCGATGTCGGCGCTGGTCGCGCTTCCGAGGTTGAGGAGGAAGTTGCAATGCTTTTCCGAGACCTGCGCGCCGCCCCGCGTCAATCCGCGGCAGCCGGCCGAATCGATCACGGCCCAGGCCTTTTGCGGAAGCGGGTTCTTGAAGGTTGAGCCCCCGGTCTTGCTCCTGAGCGGCTGCGATTCCTCGCGCGCCTTGGCAATGCGGTCCATCTCGGCCTGGATCGCGGCCGGTTCGCCCGGCACGCCCCGGAACGTCGCCGAGATGACGATCGCGCCCTCTGGCAGTTCGCTGTGGCGATAGGAGTAACGAAGATCGGCATTGCTCAGGGTCGTCCGCTCGCCTGAACGCAGGACGACCTCGCATTCGCTCAGCACGTCGCTGGTCTCGCGCCCATAGGCGCCGCCGTTCATGCGCACGAAGCCGCCGACCGTGCCGGGGATCGAGCGAAGGAACTCCAGCCCCGCAATGCCGGCATCGCGAGCTGCGGAAGACACCAATATGCCGCTCGCTCCGCCGCCGCACTTGAGCGTGAGTTCGTCCGCCCGCTCGGCCGTGGCGAACGGCTTGCCGAGACGAACCACGACGCCCGGAACGCCGCCGTCGCGGACGATCAGGTTCGACCCCAGGCCAAGCCCCATCACCGGCACCGCCGGATCGAGGTCGCGCAGGAAGGCGGCGAGATCGTCCGTGTCGGCCGGCTCGAACAGCCACTCCGCCGCTCCGCCCGACTTGAACCACACCAAAGGCGCCAGCGGCGCGTCGGCGGTCAGCTTGCCGCGCACCCGCGGCTTGGCCGTGGCCACGCTCATTTGCTCGCTCTCGCCGCCCGGATTCCATCGGCCAGGCCAGCCGCCCATTTGGTGATGTCGCCGGCCCCCATGCAGACGATGAGATCGCCCTCGGCGGCAAGGTCGCGCAGGCTCTGGGCGAGGTCGGCCGCGTCGCTGACCGTCTTGACCATGCGATGCCCCCGCGCGCGCAGGCCTTCCGCGAGCGCCTCGGAATCTACGCCCTCGATCGGCTGCTCGCCGGCGGCATAGACCGGCGTGATGAACACCGCGTCGGCGTCGTTGAAGGCCGCCTGGAACTCGTCCATCAAGTCCCTCAGCCGCGAAAAGCGGTGGGGCTGGACGACGGCGATCACCCTGCCCCCAGCACCGTCGCCGGTGCCGGTCACCGCGGCCGCGCTTTCGCGCGCCGCCGACAGCACGGAGCGGATTTCGACCGGGTGGTGGGCATAATCGTCGATGATCGCCGCTCCATCGATCTCGCCGACCCGGCTGAAGCGGCGCTTGACCCCGCCGAACTTGTCGAACCCGCGGGCGATTACTTCGTCGCTGAGCGCGAACTCGCGCGCCACGGCCACCGCCGCCAGAGCGTTGAGTACATTGTGCCGGCCAGGCATCGGCACGAAGATGTCGGCTATCGTCCGCCGCTCGCCGTTACGGCCGATGATGCTTGCATCGAACCGGCTACCGCTGCCTTCCGGCCGGATGTTCTCGGCGCGGATGTCGGCCAGTGCGGACGTGCCGTAGGTGACGATCCGCCGGTCGCGGATCCGGCCGATCACCGACTGTACCTCGGGGTGGTCGACGCACATTACCGCCAGCCCGTAGAACGGCACATTCTCGATGAACTCGCAAAAGGCCTTCTTGACCTCTTCGAACTCGCCATAGTGGTCGAGATGCTCGGGATCGATGTTGGTCACCACCGCGATCGTTCCGTCGAGCCTCAGGAAGCTGCCGTCGCTCTCGTCGGCCTCGACCACCATCCAGTCGGACTTGCCGAGCCGGGCGTTGGAACCGTAGCTGTTGATGATCCCGCCGTTGATCACCGTCGGCTCGATTCCCCCGGCGTCGAGCATCGCGGCGATCATCGAGGTGGTGGTGGTTTTGCCGTGGGTTCCGGCCACCGCGATGGTCGACTGCATGCGCATCAGCTCGGCCAGCATCTCGGCCCGGCGCACGCGCGGAATCCGGCGCTCGGCGGCGGCGCGTACCTCGGGGTTGTCGTCGCCGATCGCGGTGGAGCAGACCAGCACCGCGGCGTCGCCGAGATTGTCGGGCGACTGACCGATCATCACCGGAATGCCTGCCTTGCGCAGGCCTTCGGTGACATAGCTTTCGGAGCTGTCACTGCCCTGCACGGTGTAGCCGAGGTGGTGCATCACCTCGGCGATGCCGGACATGCCGATGCCGCCGATGCCGACGAAGTGGATCGTCCCGATCTCGCGCCCCATCGCCTTCATCGGACCGCGACTCCGGCGCCGGCGAAAGCGGGCGCGGCGCGCGGCGACAATCCGACGGCGACGGGCGCAAGGCCTCCGCCGATACGCTCGACCAAGTCCGCAAGATCGCTGGTGGCATGGGGCTTGCCGATTGACAGCGCTCGAGCCGCGGCATTGGCAAGCGCTTCGGGATCGCCGGCCAAAGCGGCGATCTGGGCCGCCAGGGCGTCGGCCGTGAAGTCGGGCTGGGCAATCATCCGCGCTCCGCCGGCCTTGGCCATCTCGCGTGCATTGACGGTCTGATGATCGTCGGTGGCCGACGGCAAGGGAATGAGGATCGCCGGGCGGCCGGCTGCGGTGAGCTCGGCGATGGTCGAAGCACCGGCGCGGGCAATGACGAGATGGCAGTCGGCAAGCTTGGCCGGCATGTCGGCGATGTAGGTGGAAAGCTCGGCGGGAATGCCGAGCTCCGCGTAGCGCGCGCGAACATTCTCAATGTCGTCGGGGCGGCATTGCTGGACGATCTGAAGACGGCGGCGAAGCGACGGCTCGAGCTTGCCCAGCCCCTCGGGGACGACCTTGCCGAGCACGCTAGCGCCCTGGCTTCCGCCGGTGACGAGGATCTTCAACGGCGCAAGCTCGTCAAACGGAGGAAGCGGGGCCTCGCCCAGCCGTGCCACCGCCTCGCGCACCGGGTTACCGACCAGCACGGTCTTGGCCTTGTGCGCCGGTTTCAGCCGCTCGACCTCGGCATAGGCCGTGGCAATCGCGGCCGCCTCGCCCGCGAGGAACCGGTTGACCCGGCCGAGCACCGCGTTCTGCTCATGGAGGATGGTCGGAATATTTCGCGCGCTTGCGCCGAGCAGCGCCGGCAGGGCCGGATAGCCGCCGAACCCGACCACCACCTCAGGCGGGAATACCCGATACAAGCGCTTGGCCTGGCCGCGGCCGGAGGCGATCGACAGCGCGGCGCGAATCCAGCCGAGCGGTCCGCCGCCAAGCCGTCCGGCGGGCAGGATATGGATTGGAATACCGTCGAACAGGCCGGGGATCCTGGCGCCGCGTTCGTCGGTCACCAGCGCCACGCCGTGGCCGCGCTTCTTCAACTCCGCCGCCAGCGCGTGTGCCGGAACCATGTGCCCGCCGGTCCCGCCGGCGGCGAGGATGACATTCACCGCGCTGCTTCTCCGCCCCATTTCACGACATAGGGTGAGCGGGTCAGATAGGGGTTTCGCCGGGTGAAGGCGAGCAACAATCCGATAGCGATCGACAGCGCCAGCATCGAGCTTCCGCCGTAGGAAATGAACGGCAGGGTCATGCCCTTCGACGGCGCGATCTGGACGTTGACCGCCATGTTGATCAGCGCCTGGAGGCCGAACTGGATGACGAGGCCGGCGGCGGCGAGGATGGCGAAGCTGTTGTCCTCGTCGAGCATCTTGACGAGCACCCGCACGACGATGCCGAGATAGAGCAAGGCGATGGCGAGGCAGGCGATCAGCCCGAACTCCTCGCCGATCACCGAAAAGATGTAGTCGGTGTGCGGCTCGGGGAGGCCGAACTTGCGCGTTCCGGCGCCCGGACCCATTCCGAACAGGCCGCCCGCCGTCAGCGTACGCATCGCATTCTCGACCTGGAAATTGTCGCCTTCCCCGAACAGGAAGCCATCGATGCGGACCGTCGCCACGTCGTAGAAGAAATAGGCGAGAACGACGCCCACTACCGCCGCGACCCCGAGGCCGAGGATGATCCGGAGGTTGAGGCCAGCCAGCGCCAGCATCGCGATCCACACCGTGGCGTAGATGATGGTCGAGCCGAAGTCGGGCTGGTTCATCAGCAGCACCGCGACCACCGCCAGCAGCACCGCCGAAACGGAGAACACTGGCAGGGTCTTGTCCTTTTCCCTTAAGGACAGGAGCCAGGCCATCGACACGACGAAGAACGGCTTCAGGAACTCCGACGGCTGGAGCTGGCCGACGCCGAGCTCGATCCACCGCACCGCGCCGTTTTTCTCTGCGCCGATGAACGGCACCGCCGCGAGCAGCGCGAGGAAGATCACGGCTCCGACCACCGAAAAGCGCCTGGCGCGCTCGCGCGGCATCATCGAAATGAGGATCATCACCGGCACTGACACCGCGATCCACATCAGCTGACGGTAGAAGAAGAACAGCTCGTTGATCCTGACGCTGCCGCCCGAATAGCGGTCGGCGGCTGCGGGCGATGCGGCGGCGACGGCGATTAGGCCGATTCCGATCAGGCCCATGATCATCAGCAGCAGGACCTTGTCGATTTCCCAGAACCAGCGGCCCATCGCCGAGCGGTCGGAGCGGCCGTAGCGCGCAGGGTCGACCAGCGCCGCCTTGGCCTTGATCGTGCCGGTCAGGCTGGCAACTTGGCTCGCGGTATTCATAGCCCCTCCACCAGCGCCCGAAAGCGGTCCCCGCGCGCTTCGAAGTCCCGGAACTGGTCGAACGACGCGCTGGCCGGGGAGAGTAAGACAGTTTCGCCGCTAAGTGAATCCTCCGCCGCACGTTTCACCGCATTTTCAAGCGTTTCGCATTCGATGACGTCCACCCCGGCGCCGCGCAGCAGCCGGGCGAACATCGGCCCGGCCTCGCCGATGGTGTAGGCGGCGGCGACATGGCCGAGATGGCGGGCGGTTTCGCCCAGCGTTTCCGCCTTGGCCTGCCCACCGACAATCCAGCGCACGCGCGGATATGCGGCGAGCGCGGGCGCCGCCGACTCGGCATTGGTCGCCTTGCTGTCGTTGACGAACAGCACGCCGTCCTTCTCGCGGATTCGCTCCATTCGGTGCGGCAGGCCGGGATAGGTGCGGAGGCCCTTCTCGATTTGCTCCGGGCCAAGTCCAAGCCGCGCACAGACTGAATTGGCGGCCGCGATATTCTGGGCGTTGTGCGGGCCTGCCAGGGCTGGCCACTGGTGCTGGTCGGGGAAAGTCGGGGCAATGAGCTGGACCACGTCGCGGTCGAGCTCTCGACGCCGCCATACTGCTAGCGATCGGCTTGCCTCATCGCTTGCCCCAAGGATGGCCGTGCCCGACGAGCTCATGTCGAAGATCCGGCCCTTCGAACAGGCATAGGCATCGAAGTCGGGGTATCGATCGAGATGATCGGGCGTGATGTTGAGAAGCACCGGGATTTCGCAGTCGAGGCTGTGGGTGAGGTCGATCTGGTAGCTCGACAGCTCGAGCACGTAGACGCCCCCTTCGGGCAGCGGGTCCTGCGCCAGGATCGGCAGGCCGATGTTGCCGCCCATCGCCGTCGGCACGCCTGCGGTTTTGAGGATGTGGTGCACCAAAGCCGTGGTGGTCGACTTGCCGTTGGTGCCGGTGATCCCGACCACCTTGTGCGGCGGCAATTCCGGCCGGGCGCGCGCGAACAATTCAATGTCGCCGATGATCTCCACCCCCGCCGCCCGG